>JAJZSM010000059.1 GCA_021849765.1 Actinomycetes bacterium
GACTTCACGAGCCGGAGACTCTGAAACCTCCACCTGGAACAGCCGGTCGTCTGCACGCAAGAGAGTCATGAACAATTCTCCCAGCTGCGCCCTCCTCAGTCAGGGATTCTGACCCACGCACCTAGACGGGACATTCGAGCGGGGCGTGACGCGTGATTGAGGGAGGATTGATGGTGAAAAGACGCAGGTTCGCCGGGATCGTGTCAGCGGTGACACTCTGTGCCGGTGTCGTCACTCCGGTGACGTTCGCACTGGTGAACGCGACGGCGAGCGCGGCGTCGGTAAACGCTGGCCCGATCGCGATCGGCTACGAGGACAACGGCGCCGACCCCTCGATCATCTCGGTCGCCAACCACTACTTCGAACGAGAGATGGGCCCCGACGTCCGTCTCAAACTGTTCTCGTCGGGTCCGGCCGCGCTGACGTCGCTGGCCTCGGGTCAGTTGCCCTTCATGTGCGGACTGGGCATGCCGCCGGTGATCGCGGCCATCGCCCAGGGTGTTCCGCTCCAGGTGGTGTTCAACCAGGAGCGCTACACGAAGGACGCTGGGCTGGTCGTGAAGAACTCCAGCGGCATCAAGTCGATCGCCGGTCTGGCCGGTAAGAGCGTCGGCTTGGTGATCGGTTCGCAGTCGTCGTTCGAGTTAGCCACCTACGCGAAGAAGGCCGGGCTCAAGCTGTCCTCCGTGCGCCTGGTGAACCTCACGCCGCCCGAAATGCAGAGCGCGTGGCTCACGGGCCGCATCGAGGCGGCGATCGTCTGGGATCCGGTCTATGACTTCCTCGTGACCCACGGTGGCCGGATCTTGATGGACGACTCGAAGTTGCCCGTCACTGCCACGTCTTTCAACATCTGCGTGGCGAACAAGTCGTACGTCGCCAAGCACCCGACGGTGGCCAAGGCGTTCGTCAAGGCGCTCGGCGACGGTGTCAACTACCTGCAGAACAACCGGGCCGCCGCCATGCGCGTCATGGCCAAGGCCGCGGGTATCTCGCTGGCCACCGCCAAGCTCGAGATCGCGGGGTACCAGATCTTCTCGGTGGCCGACCAGGCGACGGCGGCGGTGCTGGGGACGTCTTCGGCGACGAGCTCGACGTCAGGAACCGCCCAGTCGCTCCTGAACAACTGGAAGGCGCTCTATGCGGCGGGCACGATCACGACCAAGCCGCCGAAGTCGGTCGGACCGTACGTGAACCCGAGCTACGCGAAGTAAGCGAGTTCGATTGGTACTTCGCGTAGATCGAGTCTCCAAGGCATTCGACGCCGACGACGCGAGGCGCTCGACGCACCAGGTTTTCGACGAGTTCTCGCTGCACATCACCGAGGGCGAGTTCGTGGCGGTGCTCGGCCCCTCGGGATGTGGCAAGACGACGCTGCTTCGAATGATCGCGGGCTTCGAGCATCCTGGCGAGGGCCGGATCATCTTCGATGGGGTGGACGTCACCGGACCGGCAAGCGATCGCGTGGTGGTGTTCCAGCAGCCCGGACTGTTCCCGTGGCTCGACGTACGCCACAACGTCGCGTTCGGCCTGCAACTGCGCCGGCGGCGAATCGACTGGCAACCGGTCGACGAGATTCTGTCGACGGTGGGACTGAGCCAGTTCGCCGGCCACGCGCCCTATGAGCTCTCAGGCGGGATGCAGCAGCGCGTCGCCCTCGCGCGATCGCTCGTGATGCGACCGAAGATGCTGCTCATGGACGAGCCCTTCGCGGCCCTCGACGCCCACTTGCGCCACGCGATGCAGGTCTTCCTGCGCGAACTGTGGTCCGAGATCCGAACGACCGTACTCTTCATCACCCACGACGTCGACGAGGCGATCGTGTTGGCCGAACGCGTCGTCGTGCTCGGATCCAATCCGGGCCAGATCCTTGGTGAACTGGACGCGCGCGGCGTGCACCCGAGCAGTTCGGACCTGCTCGACAACGCGGACTACCGACGACTGCGCCACCGCGCGGTCGAGCTGTTGGGCGAAGTGCCCTAGCGACGGGCTGCCCCGCGAGGGTTGCGCGCTGGGCGATGCCGCGCGGGCGCGTCGGCGTTAATCTGAGTCAAAGGCGGTGCGCGATGAGTGGTGACTTTCAGTACGTAGTGGTGGAGCACGACGGGCCGTACGCCACGATCTGGCTGAATCACCCCGACCGGCTCAACGTGCTGTCACGCCAGATGATGCTCGAGCTCACCCAAGCGTTCCACGACGTTGGCGCCGGGAGTTCGGTCGGCGTGATCCTCGCGGCCAAGGGACGGCTCTTCAGTGCCGGGCACGATTTCGCCGAGATGGCGGACAAGTCGCTCGCCGAGGTGCGGTCGCTGTTCGAGACCTGCACGACGATGATGACGGCGCTGCAAGCCATGCCGCAGCCGGTCGTCGCGCGCGTGCACGCGCTGGCGACGGGCGCTGGCTGCCAGCTCGTGGCGTCGGCGGACTTGGCGGTCGCCGCCGACGGGGCCACCTTCGCCACTCCTGGCGGCAAGGGAGGTCTGTTCTGCACGACTCCACTGGTCGCCGTCGGGCGGCTCATCGGTCGGCGCCGGGCGCTCGAGATGGGCATGAGCGGCGACGCGATTGATGCCCAGACCGCAGCGGCGTGGGGGCTCGTCAATGAAGTCGTCCCGCTCGGCGAGTTGGAGCTCGCGACCGACGCGCTGTTACGGCGCGTGACGCGCGGGAGCGTCGAGTCCAAGACGATTGGCAAGCGGGCGTTCTACGAGCAGATGGACCTCGACCTGCCCGCGGCGTACGACTTGGCGATCCGGGTCATGGCCAATGGCGCACTCATCGCCGACGCGCAGGAGAGCATCGCCGCCTTCATCGAGAAACGGCCGCCACGATGGCGGACCGAGACGGTGTAGCGCGTGGACGGCTTCAGCCGACGTGTTGTGCGAGCGTGGTGATCCAGGCCAATCGGTCCAGGACGAGCAGCACACCGAGTACGCCGAGCACGGCGGCGCTCACCACGGTGACGACGTTGCCGTGACGCTTCAGCCACGCCATGGGTCCACGGAGCTGTTCGAAGAAGATCGCGACGGCGACGAAGGGCGCGCCTAGCCCGAGCGAGAACACCGATAGGAGGATGGCGGCCGATCCGGTATGTCCCTGCTCAGCGGCGAGGGCGAGTACCGAGGCGAGGATGGGGCCCACGCACGGGGTCCAACCGAACGCGAAGGCGGCTCCGGCCACGGGCGCGGCGAAGGGGCCCAAGCGCGCGAGCTGGGGGTGCGGGCGCCACTCGCGGTAGAGCGACGGTGAGCGCAGGACCACGGTTCCCACGAGAAAGAGTGCCATCGCCTCGATCGTGACGCCGGCCAGTCTCGTCAGGAGTGCCTGCTGGTGGATCACCGCGCGGCCGAGCGCGCTCGCGGAGAGACCCAGCGCGACGAACACCGCGCCGAATCCGGCGACGAAGAGCAGGGTGTCGCGCGTGAGCCGACCGACCGGACGCCGGTGCGCGCCACCGTCGCCGACGACGGCCACGTCCAGGCCGCCAACGATCGCGAGATAGGCCGGCACGAGGGGCAGCACGCACGGCGAGGCGAAGGACGCCACGCCGCCGGCGAACGCGGTGAGAAGGCTGACGCCCGTGACGCCCATGATTTAGAGGGGGACGGCGACGCCGTAGAGCGACTTCAGTTCGTGGCCCAGCGTGGCGGCGTCGTAGCCGCCGACGTGGGTCGTGATCAGGTGACCATTCGCGTCATAGAACGCGGTCATCGGCAGTGCCGTGCTGCCGCCCAGGCTTTCGAAGAGGCCGTCACCCTGGGAGCCACCGACGTCGCGCAACACGGCCGTGGCGTCGCCAAAGAGGTTGAAGTGCTTAGCGAAGGAATCGCCATTGCCCGTTTCGAGGGCGTTGACTTCAACGACGTTCACCCGGCCGCGCAGCGCGAGCGCGTCGCGGGCGAACACCGGCAGTTCCGAGGCGCACACTTGACACCACGACGCGAAGAAGTTGACGACCGTCGGGCGGCCCTTGAGTGAGGCCAGCGTCACGGTGGGACCGCCGCCGAGTGTGGGCAACGACCAGTCAGACGCCGTGGTTTGGTAACCGGTCGACGACGAGTGGCCGAGGAACGCGAGCGTGACCGTGGCGACGAGCACGATGGCCGCAATGACGCTAAAGGCAGCCGTGCGACGCTGGCGTCGCCGACGACGCGGACCCGTGTAGGCGCGCGTGGCCGGTGGTCGGGAGGTTGCGGCGGCTCCGACTCGAGTGCGCGCGGTGGCTGCGCCCTTGGTGTACTGCGTTGGTCGTTTCTTGGACACGGGCGTACCTCGGCCGATCGTGATGAGCGACCGAGCCGTGTTGCGCGGTCACTTCGATGATGGCATGTCGCAACGAGATCAATAGTCGCCCGGTCAGCGCCTCACGCGGGCGCACGACACGAATCGCTGTTCACCGCCGATCTTCCTTGTGCGACAAGGCCCCTGACTACCCAGCCACAAATCCTTGTTCTGCGCGTGATGAAATAGTCGATCAATTCTTACGCTTTCGACGATGATTGTTGTAAATCCTCGACGACTCGTGTTCCCGTCGTCCGAGTCAGCGGCGATGCAGGGCGTGGGCGGTATCGGGAACTGTCCGGGTCATGACGACGACGCCAACGGTGACAACGACGAAGGCGATCCCTGCGAAGGCGCTCGATAGCGGTGACGTGACCAGCCGCTCGTGATAGAGCGAGACACCGAGCACGATCGAGGCGAGCGGGTCGACGATCACGATGATCGGCTGTGAGATCTTGAGTGGTCCGACGTGCAACGCCGCTTGTTCGGTGAGCAGTCCGACGGCGCCGCAGCCGATGAGCGCGTAGAGGGGCCATGAGGTCAGCATCGTCGAGATGCCGCCAGCCACCAACACGTCGGCCGTTGCCTTGATGAACGTGGCCTCGAGTGCCCACAGCGCAGCCGTCGCGCCCGCGTAGGCGCCGGCACGGCGGGCGGGCGATCCTCGTCGCGCGACCACGCTGGCGATGGCGACCAGCACGGCAACCACGATGCCCGGACCAGTCCAGTCGCGCAACGTCGGTTGCCAGGTGCTCGCCCGTGGATTCGTCGTCACGAGGAACACGACGAGCGCCAGCGTGGTGACGCTCGCCGAGGCCCACGCCATGCGACGCAGCTCCTGGTGGAGCCAGAGCTTTCGTATCACCAGCGCGAGGACCAGTTCGGTCACCAGTAGGGGCTGGACCAGCGCGAGTGGACCGTAGTGCAGGGCGATGGCCTGACAGAGGAGCGACGCCCCCATGCCGATCCAACCCAACAGCCACAGCGGGTGACGCACCAGATAGGCGAGCAGTGCCCAGCCCCGGCGCGACGGGTCGCCGCTGACGCTCGCGGCGTGCTGGGAAGCGAGCGCGAAGGCGTTCGCCAGTGCCGTCGCGAGTGCGAACGCGACGGCGAGTGCGCTCTGCACCGCTCAGTTCCGCGGCAACGATCGCCGGCCGGGGCGATGTGCCTGAGGACTCACCTTTTCAACATATGACGAAATGGTCATGAGAGGTGACTTTGGTCCCTGGGAGCACCACAAGGCCATGGCTAGCCTCCGACCACGGGGAGGTTGCGCGTGCCGCATGCGGGATTGACGTCGCGTCAATTGAAGGGCCGCGCAAGCCACGAGTCGCGTGGCGTGACCCTCGTGGTCTTGAGCCTGAGCGTCCTGATCATCAATCTCGACGGGACGATCCTCAACGTGGCGCTGCCCAGCATCGTGCGCGACCTGCACGCCACGTCGACCCAGCTGCAGTGGGTGGTCGACGCGTACATCATCGTGCTCGCCGGGTTGCTGCTCATCGCGGGCTCGCTCGGGGATCACTGGGGTCGCAAACGGGTGTTCCTCATTGGCCTCGCGATCTTCGCGGCCGGCTCCGCCCTGTCGGCGTTCTCCACGTCGACCGATTCGCTCATCGCGGCGCGGGCGTTCATGGGCGTGGGTGGGGCGGCGGTGATGCCGTCGACGCTCTCTATTCTCACCAACGTCTTCGAAGAGCCACACGATCGAGCTCGTGCGATCGGCCTGTGGTCGGGGACCAACGGCCTGGGTCTGGCGTTAGGACCGCTCATCGGGGGCTGGCTACTCGCGCACTACTGGTGGGGTTCGGTCTTCTTGATCAACGTCCCCATCGCCGTGGTGACGGGCATCACCGCGCTCATCGCGGTCCCGGACTCGCGCAACGCCGACGCCGCGCCGCCAGACGTAATCGGGGCCGTTCTCTCGCTGATCGGCGTGTCGTCGCTGCTCTGGGGCATCATCGAGGCGCCGTCGCGAGGCTGGACGTCGCCGCTGATCCTCGGGGCGCTACTCGGCTCGGTCGTGGTCTTCGCAGCACTGGTATGGTTCGAGACCCGCTCGTCGCACCCGCTCGTCGAACTCTCGTTCTTTAGTAAGCGGCGATTCTCGGTCGCGATGGGCGGCCTCGCGCTGACCCTGTTCGCGCTGTCGGGCACCATGTTCCTGCTGACGCAGTACCTGCAGTTCTCCCTCGGCTACAGCCCCTTCCAGACGGGTCTTCGGATCACGCCCATCGCCCTGGTGCTCATCGTGGTCGCGTCAGTGTCGACAACACTCGCTCGCTACGCGGGCTCCAAGGTGGTGGTGGTGGCTGGCATGGCCCTGATCGCCCTCGGACTCCAACTGCTGTCGGCCGTGACGATTCACACCACGTACACCGATGCGCTGCCGGCCTTCTTCCTGCTTGGTATCGGATCGGGCCTCGCCATCGCGCCCTGCACGGACGCGGTCATGGGATCGGTGCCCACGAAACTCGCCGGGATCGGTTCGGCCACCAACTCGACCGCCCTGCAGATCGGCAGCGCCCTCGGGGTTGCGGTGATCGGCAGTCTGCTCGCCGCGCGCTACCAGAGTCGTGTCGACGTGCTCATCGCCGGTCATGGCGCCCCCGCGTCGGTCGTGGCGGTGATTCGATCATCGCTCGGCGGAGCGCTCGCCGTCGCCCAACGCGTGGGCGGCGCGTCGGGTGCGCAGTTGGCACTCGCGGCGCGATCGTCCTTCCTCGCCGGTCTCGACTTCGCCGTCGACGTCGCCGCGGCCATCGTCGGCGCGGCGGCCCTCATCGTCGCAGTACTGCTCCCGGCGAGAGCGCCCGCGGACTAGTTGGGCTCTCGCGAGGACTCGTCGGGGTTGATGAGTCCCGCGGCGAAACGCCGCAGGCGAACGAGTGCCATGGCGCGATCGGCGGCGTGATGGTCGTCCGATCGCGCCAGGGACGCCTTCACGCGCGTGTAGGTGTCGACTTCGAGCCCGCACCGGCGACACGCCTCCAGATGGCGCGCCACCGTCGCGGCGCTGGCGGTATCGAGCTCGCCGTCGAGGAAGGTCTGCAGTCGCTTCGCGATACGCCGGCACGAAGAGGTGCCCACCAGGTTTCTGCGCGCGGAGAGCCTCATGGCGCATCCACCCTACGGGGGGCGAGTCCGCGCGCGACGAGGTCCTGTTTCATCCGTCGCCGACCGCGGTGCAGACGACTCATGACCGTCCCGACCGGCACGCCGAGGACCACGGCGGCCTCGGCGTAGGAGAGGCCGCCCAGATCAATCAGCTCGACGACGTCGCGAAACTTTGCGGGCAAGTCCGCCGCCGCGCGCTGCACGGCGTCATCGAACTCGGTTCGCTCGGCCAGGACGGCCGGATCGCTCGAAGTGCGCTCGACGACCGCCTCGGGTTCCTCGAGCGACGCCGCCGGACGACCCCGTCGCGCTCGATTGATGCTGGCGTTGCGCATGATGGTGAGCAGCCACGCCCGCGCGTGCTCGCCGTCGAAGTCGTGGATCGCCCGAAAGGCTCGCAACAGGGTGTCCTGGACGAGGTCCTCGGCGTCTGAACGCGACGTCGTGTAGGTGGCGGCGACCCGTAAGAGGGTCGCGATCTCGGGTGAGACGTACCGATCGAACCGCTGCGCGTCGGACTCCGAGGCGGTCGCCGTCGGAGGCAGCTCCACGTCGGGCTACTCGGTCGGTGTCACGAGCGACTTGATCGCCCCGACGATCTCCTCGTCGCTCGCCCCGGGACCGAAGACCGCTGCGACGCCGGCGGCCCGCAGGTCGGCGACGTCGTTGTTGGGCACGATGCCACCGACGACGACGGGAATTGCGGAGTCGCGCTCGCGAAGCGCCTCGACGACGAGGGGTGCCAAGGTCAGGTGCGCGCCCGAGAGCATCGACAGGCCCACCACGTCGACGTCCTCTTGGATGGCGGCGACCGCCACGCTCTCGGGCGTCTGAAAGAGGCCGGTGTAGACGACCTCCATGCCGGCGTCGCGCAGGATCCGCGCCACCACCTTGATGCCGCGGTCGTGACCGTCGAGTCCGACCTTGGCGACGAGTACGCGCACGGTCATAGGACGGGCACCTCCACGTAGCGGCCGAACACGCCGG
>JAJZSM010000060.1 GCA_021849765.1 Actinomycetes bacterium
GCTCCACCGATGCACGACGTCAAAAGGTTCGTGAAGGAGAGGTCGTTGCCGCCGGCCGTCACCGTGACGAGAGAGGCGTGACCGAGTGCGATTCGCGCACCGCCCGCCTGTGTTTTGATTTGGCCCGTCGTCGCACCGGCGCAGGCTACGAAGTCGAAGCGCAGGCCCGGCTTACTGCGTGCGATGAGCGCGGGAAAGGACTCGCGGGACCGCTCACAGCCGGTTGATCCGGGGAGGTACGGCCTGAGGCCGGCACCCGAGGAGTACGAGTCGCCCACCGCGACAAAGTTCGCCCGCGGTGCGGCGCCGGCGGCCGATCCAGCGCACAGTACGGCCACTAGCAAGATGCTCACCATACGGACGCGCGACATAGCGTCTCCTTTCGGCTCGACGCCTGATTTGCCTCGTTAGCGTACCCGGGCCGCACCGCTGGTCGACCGGCCACCGGTGACGTTCTCGATCCGACGGTGAGCGTTCCGGTGAGCGCCGAACCAAGTCACGCGGTCCACCACCGCCGGAATCACGACCGTGGTGGCGGTCCGGCAATGCCCGTTGCCGATTGACACCGCCGCGCGCGGACTTCGCCGATCCACACGCCCGAGATGATGGAAACCATCGAACGTCACCGCCGGTGTAGTCGGTGGCTGAGCCAACCACGCGTCCGAGCCAACCGTTCGACGCTTCGGTTCACCCACCTTTGCGTCCGAGCCACACGGCACCACCGACGTCCAGGGATACCGACGCGCGATTGTTCGGTCAGACGACCCGCGACTGTGGGGGTCACCCGCTACGCAGGACCCGTCTCACTCGTCGGCGCCGCTCACCCAGTCACCGACTTTCCGATCGTCGAGCGACTGGTCGACAACGCAACGTGACGCGCACAGCCCCCACCCAACGAAGAGGCGGCGAGATCGAACGGGGCGCGCCAACAGTGAGAGCGAGGTCACGTGCGGCGATCGCATTGACGTACTCCCCACCCGTGGCGACCGTGCCTCGGCCATTCCCCCCTCGCGGCACGCCCTACGTTCGCGACCCGTCAGGCCCGATCCACCGCCAGATGAGACCATGCAACGCTTCGGGCTCGATTGAGAAGTGCTCGGATCCCTCGAGCAGAATCCGCCCGAGGATGGCGGTGCCCGAGTGGGCGGCGTAGGCGCGCGCGTCGAGTTCGGGATTCAACCATCCGAGTCGTTGGGCATCGACCACTATCGAGACGCGCTCTTCGAGTGCGGCGTCGTGGATCTCGACGAAGCGACGACGGGCCTCGTGGTCGGTGCGGATGTCCGCGAGGACCCGCACCATCTCCCACATCGCCTCGGTCGTTTCATCGGATGCGATCTCGAGGTGGTAGGCGTGGAAAGCCTCGACGAAGCGTTCACGGTCGCCGTTCGTAAGTGAGTCGCGCCACTCACGCAAGTATTTGTGCCGGTCGGACATCAAACGCCGGAAATTCTCGACTTGGGCTTCGGAGATCAGGAACTCGCGTGATGAGTAGTGGTAATAGATCGTCGGGATACCCACGTTGGCCCGCTTCGCGATATCGACGATCCGAATCGCGTTGCTCGAGCGTGTGGCAAGAAGCTCGACCGTCGAATTCAGGATATGTGTCTTTGTCGCTGAGCTATTTCGTTCAACTCTCGCCATTGTGCCCCTTCGAATTACACCATCACCCTACGGCACCCATTGGTGATTTATTTTCACACTTCGCGGGTTTTAACGTATTCATACACGGTACTTTGGCGGTGTCACACGGCCCGTGGCCTCGGTTCCACGAGGACTGCAGTGTGATCGCCGACGGCGGTGTCGGTCGTGATGGCCACGATCACCGCTGAGGCTAATTTCCGCCAGTCGTGCGAAGCCGAAGCACCGCCTTGTTCACCTTGCCAATGTGGGTCTGTGGTAGTTCATTGACGACTTCGATGGATCGAGGAACCTTGAACGTGGCCAGGTGGGTCCGACAGTGCGCGACAAGTGCGTCCAGGTCGATGTTGGCACCACGTCGGGGTACGACGAACGCCACGCCGCTCTCGCCCCACGTCGCATCCGAGACGCCCACGACTGCGGCCTCCGCCACGTCCTCGTAGGCGGTGAGGACCCGCTCCACCTCGACGGGGAAGACATTCTCGCCACCCGAGACGTACATCTCCTTCGTACGTCCGACGATGCGGTAGAAGCCGTCGCCATCGCGCTCGGCGACGTCACCGGTGTCGAGCCATTGCCCGACCAGCACCGCCGCGGTCGCCTTCGGGTCGCGCCAGTACCCGGCGAAGACGTTCGGACCGCGAACCCACAGTTCGCCCCGTCCGGAACCCTCGACCGTGTCGCCGTTCACGTCGCGGATGTCGACCTCGACGTATCGGTACGGCCGGCCCACGGACCCGGGACGGCACGCGGCATCCTCGGGCAACAGGCAGCAGACATTCGGCGCGGCCTCGGTGAGCCCGTACCCCTGGACCACGGCCACGCCTCGCTCGCGCCACCGGTCGACCAGGGTGCGCGGCATCGCGGCGCCCCCGACGATGACCGTGTGCAGGCTCGTGAGATCGGCGTCGTCGAACGCGGGGTGCTGGGCCAACATGAGGTAGGTGGTGGGCACCCCATCATGGTGGTCACCCCGTGGTGTTGGATCACTTCGAGGACGTGCGGCGCGTCGAATGAGGACTCGAGCACGACGGTCGCGCCGCGCCACCACGCGAGCAGTGGCTGGACGTTCCAGCCGCCGACGTGGTACTGCGGCAGCACCTGGAGCACGACGTCGTCGCCGGTCATCGGCACCGCCGCGTCGAGCGACCGGTTCGTCCAGTAGCAGTTCGCGTGGGTCAACAACGCGCCCTTGGGTGTCCCGGTCGTGCCCGACGTCGCAATGAGCAACAACCCGTCTTGCTCGTCGACCGACGGGAGGTCGCCCGTGGTGCCCAGGGTCACCAGTTCGTCGTTGAGTGATTCGAGGTGCATGGTCACGTGGCTGGCGATCGCCGGATTGGCAGTGACGCGCGGCCACTGCGTGGCCGACACGACGATAAGTGAGGGGTCGAAGAGCTCGACCTGGAGTTGCAGCTCGTCGTGGGCGAGGCGCCAGTTGAGCGGCGCGAGGATGAGACCGGCCTTCGCGCACGCGAAGAGCAGCACGACGTGTTCGGGGTGGTTCTCGGTGATGCTCGCCACGCGCGCGCCGGGTTCGAGTCCGCGCGCGAGCAGTGCGAGGGCGAGTCGCGTGGAACGGTGATCGAGTTCGCGGTAGGTCATGGTGCGACCGTGGAAGACAATGGCGACGTGCTCGGGGTCGACCGCGCTGCGGGCGCCGATCCACTCGCCGACGAGCCGGCCGTCGTTCACCGTCGAGGTCTGGTCCGGCCGATCGTTGGGCGTGCGAGACGCCACGTCACCCCGGGCGGCTCCGTGGCCGAACTCAGTCGGCACGCTCGGCGACCTTCGGCCCCGTTGTCCCGTTGCTCGACGATTCCGCGGCCGCGTGGCCCCCCAGCATGCGCGCGATGATGGTGACCATCTCGTTAAAGACCTCGGGCGGGACCTCGTGCGCCTCGTTCCAGAGGATCCAGCGCATTCCGATGGCCTCACCGACGGCGATCAACGACCACGCCAGCACCATGGGGTCCCCGGCGGCGATCTCGCCGGTGTCCATCGCGTCGTTGAGGGGCGGGATGTAGTTCTCGATGATGGTCTCGTAGTGGTGCCGCAGTGCCTGAGGCGACACGAACTCGGCCTGACGGATCACCCGGTAGAGCGCCGGGTGCTCGGCCGTGAAGCGGAAGAAACCCGCGAAGCCGAGGCGCTCAGCCTCCAACCGGGTTGTCGCGCCACGGGCCGCTTCGGACATCGCGTGACGCACCCGCTGGTTCAAGTCGGCGACGACCTCGTCGAAGATCTCCCGTTTGCCCGAGAAGTAGAGGTAGAAGGTGCCCTGGGCGACGCCCGCGAGCTCGGTGATCTTGACGATCGACGCGTCGTGGTAGCCGACGGCGCCGAAGACCTCCTCGGCCGCTTCGAGCAAGGCGCGACGCGTGCGCTGGCCCTTTCCCTTGAGCTCACCGCGGGCCAGACGAGGAGCCGCCGTCGTCGCCGCCTTGTCCGGCGGTCCGACAGCCCCGGCGGGCGCGCGGCGCCGTTCAGCCACGGGCGAGCCACCCCGTCGTGCGCGAAGCGCCTCGATTGGTCACGAGCACGACACTACCGAACGCGCGACCCGCCCAAGCCGAGCGACTAGTCCAGGACGACCCGAAGCTCGGGCTCGGTCGCGGCGCGCACCTGCTCTACGGTCACGCCGGGCGCGAGCTCGCGCAGGACGAGGCCATCGGGTTCCACGTCGATCACGCAGAGGTCGGTGATGATGCGCTGGACGCACGTGCGTCCGGTCAGTGGCAGGGTGCATTCGTTGACGATCTTGAACGCGCCGTCCTTCGCGGCGTGCTCCATCATGACGATGACGCGCTTGGCCCCGTGGACGAGGTCCATCGCGCCGCCCATGCCCTTGACCATCTTGCCGGGGATCATCCAGTTGGCGAGGTCGCCCCTCGCCGAGACCTGCATGGCACCGAGTACCGCCACGTCGACGTGACCTCCACGGATCATGGCGAAGGACGCCGCCGAGTCGAAGAACGACGCGCCGGGCAGCACCGTCACGGTCTCCTTGCCCGCGTTGATCAAGTCCGCGTCCACCGCGTCCTCGCTCGGGTACGGCCCGACCCCGAGGATGCCGTTCTCGGCGTGCAGCACGACGTGCACGCCCGCCTCGACGTAGTTGGGCACGAGGGTCGGCAACCCGATCCCCAGGTTGACATACTGGCCGTCGACCAACTCCTGGGCCACACGCGCGGCCAACTCCTCACGGGTCCTCATGATCGCACCGTCCTCTTCTCGATGAGCTTCTCGACGCCGGGCGCGTGGACGACGCGCTGGACGAAGATCCCTGGGGTGTGCACGCGAGCCGGGTCGAGTTCGCCCGGCTCCACGATCTCCTCGACTTCGGCGATGGTGATGCGCCCCGCGGCCGCACAGAGCGGATTGAAGTTGGCGGCGCTCTCGTGGTACACGAGGTTGCCGTGAGTGTCACCGTATCGGGCGTGTACCAACGCGAAGTCGGTCCTGATCGCCCGCTCGAGCACGTAGGCGGTGCCGTCGAACTCGCGGACCTCCTTCGCCGGCGACGCGATCGCGATACCACCGGCGCCGTCGTAGCGCCAGGGCAAGCCGCCCTCGGCGACCTGGGTGCCGACGCCGGCCGGGGTGTAGAAGGCGGGGATGCCCGCTCCCCCGGCGCGCAACCGTTCGGCCAGTGTGCCCTGGGGCACGAGCTCGACCTCGAGCTCGCCGCTGAGGAACTGGCGCTCGAACTCCTTGTTCTCGCCCACGTAGGAACCGGTCGTGCGCGCGATGCGCTTGGCGCCGAGCAGCACGCCGAGACCCGCCGCGTCGACCCCGCAGTTGTTGGACACGGTCACCAGGTCGGTGCTGCCGAGTTGGTAGAGCGCGTCGATCAGGGTGGTCGGAATCCCGCACAACCCGAACCCCCCGACCGCGATTGAGGCCCCGTCGGGGATGTCGGCCACCGCGAGCGCGGCCGAACTGACGAGTTTGTTCATCATCTCCTCCTTCAACACTTCACGAACAGCGCGACGCGAACAACATCAGTCCACCAGGGATGCGTAGACCAGCTGCTGGATCTCACGGCGAACCGGGTAGATCCAGCTCGGCAGAAGTTGAGTGTAGAACCCCACGGTGAGCTCCTCGGTCGGGTCGACCCAGAAGTACGTCGACGCCGCGCCACCCCACGCGACCGTGCCGACCGACGTCAGACTCTTATTGCGCGGCTGGTCCGCGACCACCGACATGCCGAGTCCGAAGCCCACGCCGGTCTGGCCGACCTCGCTGAAAGAGTCACGCGCGAAGGTGACCAGATCGCGCCCTTCGGGCAGGTGGTTCTGGGTCATCAGGTCAACGGTGCGACTCGAGAGCAGGCGTACGCCGTCGAGTTCGCCCGCGCCGAGGAGCATGGACATGAATCGCTGGTAGTCGTGCGCGGTGGAGACCAGCCCACCGCCGCCGGCGAGCAGCTTCGGTTTGCGGGTCGCGGAGCCGGCGAGCTCGGGCACCAGCACGCTGGCACCGTCGGCGTAGGCGTAAAGCTGCGCGAGCCGGTCGACCTTCTCCTCGGGGCAGTACCAGTCGGTGTCGTGCATCGCCAAGGGCGTCAGGATGCGGCGCTCGACGAAGTCATCGAGCGACTCGCCGCTCCAGATCTCGATGAGCCGCCCGAGGACGTCGGTGGCGACCGAGTAGTTCCACGCGCTGCCGGGTTGGAAGAGCAGCGGGGTCGAACACCAGTCGTGGACCGCGTCGACGAGCGAGACGTCCTCGGGGTACGCGAGGTCGTAGCCCAACGACCGATAGATCTCGTCGATCGGTGTCAGACGTTGGAAGCCGTAGGTGAGTCCGCTCGTGTGCGACAAGAGATGGTGGACTCGCACGGGCTCGGTCGCCGCGACCGTCACCGGCGAACGGGCCGGCCCGCTCACGTAGACGCGTGGCGCACGCAGCTCGTCGATCCACTTGCCCACGGGATCGTTGAGGTCGAAGTGGCCCTCCTCGTAGAGCATCATCGCCGCGACCGCGGTGATCGGCTTGGTCATCGAGTAGAGCCGCCAGATCGTGTCGTCGGTGACCGGCAGGGACCGTTCGCGGTCGCGGTGGCCCCCGCGACCGACCCAGGCGAGTGCACCACCGCGTGCGACGGTCATCAACCAGCCGCTGAAGTGCCCGCGCTCCACGTAGCGTTCGAGGTGCGTTCGAATCCGGTCCAACCGTGCGGCATCGAGTCCGACCTCGTGGGGTTCTCGATGGATCTCGAGTTCCTTCATCGCTGCATCCCTCCCGACGAACCGACTGTGCGTCGACCCACTCACAACGTACCTCATTTTATGAGACATGATTCACTTGACATTTCTACGTCGCTCTGCTTAACTCAAGTTCACGCGCGTCGTGGGGAAGCGTGATTTCTGGGAGGGATTCATGAGAAGGAACTTACGGATGACCGTGGTGCCGCTTGCGGTGGCCACCATGGCCTTGAGCGTGTCACTCGGCACGGTCCAGTCGTCGGGAGCGGCGTCGAAGAACGCGGCACCGGTGAAGGTCGGCATCGTCACCGAGGAGAGCGGGATCTTCTCGGCCTACGCCACGGAGTGGTTGCAGGGCGTGAAGATCGGCTTCCAGTACGCGACCAAAGGCACCAACAAGGTCAACGGACACACGATCAAGTTGTCGATCGAGGACTCGGCCGACAACCCGACCACCGCGGCCGCCGACTTCAAGAGCTACGTCGGCGCCGGCTACAAGATCATCGGCGGCACGGTCGACTCGAGCATCGCCACTGAGCTCGCGCCGCTCGCCCAGCAGAACAAGGTGCTCTACATCTCGGGTGCGGCCGCGGCCGACCAGGTGACCGGCGCCAACCGCTACACGTTCCGCTCCGGTCGCCAGACCTACCAGGATGTCCAGACCGCCAAGTCCTACATCAAGGCCCTCGGCAAGGGTAAGACGGTGCTCGTCCTCGGTCAGGACTTCGCCTTCGGTCAGTCCTACGTCACCGACGCGACCCAAGCCTTCGGTTCGCTTGGCGACACCGTCAAGAGCCTGCTCGTGCCGCTGACGACGACGGATTTCACGCCAACGGCGCTGCAGGTCCAGGCCATGCACCCCGACATCGTCTTCCTGGCGTGGGCCGGGGCGACCGGGGCGCCGTTGGCTCAGGCCCTCGACCAGCAGGGGATCTTCGCCAGCTCCAAAGTCGTTACCGGACTCGCGAACACCGCGACCTACCAGTTCTACGGCGCCGCGGGCCTGAAGTTCTACTACCTCTCGCTCTACAACTGGGAGTCGCCGCACAACAAGATCAACACCTACCTCATCAAATCGATGCTGCGCGAGTACAAGCAGTACCCGGATCTCTTCACGGCCGACGGCTTCGTCTGGGCGCAGATGGTCGTGCGCGCGATCCAGACCGGACAGGGCACGAACGTCATGCACATGATCAAGGGACTCGAGGGGTGGAAGTTCCAGGCGCCCAAGGGAATGCAGCAGATCCGGGCCTCGGACCACGCGATGCTCCAGCCGATGTTCCAGGTCCAACTGGTCTCCACGGTGACCGGCGTCTACAAGCCCGTCACGCTCGCGACGTTGTCCGCGGCGCAGACCGCCCCTCCCGTCGTGGCGCACTTCGGCCACTAAGTAGTTCACTCGTTCCATGGACACCGTCGTCGAACCCCAGTCCCTCGCCCTTCGGGTGACGGGACTGGGGTTAGATCGG
>JAJZSM010000061.1 GCA_021849765.1 Actinomycetes bacterium
GGGACTCCATCTCAACCGCGGCCACGAAGGCGTCCTCGGTGAGTTTCGAGACGTCCCCGGCGGCGGCGAGTTCGTTGGCGACGCGCGCCACGGCGACGCCCACGTCACCCCCGGCGGCGGCCGTCGCGTGGACGTAGCGCTCGAGACCGAGGTCGATGACCACGTCGATCGCGTCGCGCTGAGCGTCGCTCGCCTCACCGAGGAGTGCCACCACCGCAGCGCGGCGCTCGGCCGGCATCGGACCCAGGGACTCGGCCACGCGGCGCTGCCAGTCGGCGTCGGGCGCTAGGTCGACCAGATCGGGTTCGCGGAAGTAGCGGTAGTCCTCGGCCTCCTCCTTCACGCGCATCGTCGAGGTCGCCCCCTGGGTCTCGTCCCAGTGCCGGGTCTCTTGTCGAACGACGCCGCCGTCCTCGATGAGGGCCACCTGTCGCTCCGCCTCAAACTCGATCGCCCGGTGTAGGCTGCGCAGCGAGTTGAGGTTCTTGATCTCGCAGCGGGTCCCGAAGGGGTCGCCACTGTGGCGAACCGAGACGTTGGCGTCGATGCGCATCGACCCCTCCTCCATCCGTCCGTCCGAGGCGCCGGTCGCGATTAGCACCGCACGCAGCTCGCTCGCGTAGAGCCGCGCCTGGGCGGCCGAACGGATGTCGGGGCCCGAGACGATCTCGACCAGCGGCACACCTGAGCGGTTGTAGTCCACGAGCGAGCGTTCGGCACCGTGGATGCGTCCGCTGGCGCCCAGGTGCGTCGACTTGCCGGTGTCCTCCTCCAGGTGCGCGCGCTCGATGCTCACCCGAGACCCATCGGGCAGGTCGAGGTACCCGCCTGCGTTGATCGGCAGGTCGTACTGGGAGATCTGGAAGTCCTTGGGCATGTCGGGGTAGAAGTAGTTCTTGCGGTGGAACGTCGAGGGCGCAATCGTGGCGTGCAGCGCCATGCCGATCGCCATCGCCATCGAGACGGCCTGCTCGTTCAGCACCGGCAGCGAGCCCGGCAGGCCCAGGCACACTGGGCAGATGTTCGTGTTGGCCTCGGCGCCAAATGCGTTGGCGCAGCCACAGAACATCTTGGTGGCGGTTCGCAACTCGGTGTGAACCTCGAGTCCAACAACCATCTCCCAACCGGCTGGCAACGTCATGATTCCCGCTCCGCGTCTTCGAGCACCGTGGCCGCGGCGAAGAGCCGCGCTTCGCTACGACCCGGTCCGAGCAATTGGACGCCGATCGGCAGGTCCGCCTCGCCCCGGCCGAAGGGGACCGAGAGCGCAGCCTCGCCGGCCAGGTTCGTCGGGATCGTGAAGACGTCCGACAGGTACATGGCCATCGGATCGTTCGTCTTGGAGCCGAAAGTGAATGCGACCGAGGGGGTCGTGGCGCCGAGCAGCAGGTCGACGTCGAGGTACGCGCGGCGGAACGCGTCGCGCATCTGCGTGCGGACCTTCAGCGCCTGGCCGTAGTAGGCGTCGTAGTACCCCGCCGACAGCGCGTAGGTCCCGAGCATGATCCGTCGCTTCACTTCGGCCCCGAAGCCCACCGTGCGGGTCGCCTCATTCATCGCCGCGACATCCTCGGCGTCGACGCGCAGTCCGTAGCGCACGCCGTCGTAGCGCGCCAAGTTGCTCGACGCCTCGGCCGGTGCGATGAGGTAGTAGGCGCTGAGCCCGAGTCGCAACTCAGGGATGGACAGCTCGACGATCGAGGCCCCGGCCGCCGCGAGGACCGCCGCGGCCCGTTCGACCGCGTCGACGATCTCAGCGTCGGCACCGTCGATCAGTTCGCGAACCAGTCCGATCCGCCGACCCGCCACGCCGTCGTTGAGGTGTGCGACGAGGCTCGGTGACGGTTCGGGCAACGACGTCGAATCCATCGGGTCGTGGCCCGCGATGACCTCGAGCAGCAGCGCCGCGTCAGCGACGGTCGAAGCGAAGGGGCCGATCTGGTCGAGTGAGCTCGCAAACGCGATCAGGCCGTAGCGCGAGACCAACCCGTAGGTGGGCTTTACCCCGACGATGCCACAGAGCGCGGCGGGCTGCCTGATCGACCCACCCGTGTCACTGCCGAGCGCGAGGGGGGTCATGGCCGCGGCCACGGCGGCCGCGGAGCCACCCGAGGAACCTCCCGGCACCCGGGTCGGGTCGAGCGGGTTGCGGGTCGGGCCGAACGCCGAGGTCTCGGTCGACGAGCCCATCGCGAACTCGTCGAGGTTGGTCTTGCCCATCGGCACGGCGCCAGCCCCGAGGAGCCGGTCGACGACCGTGGCGCTGTAGGGCGGACGCCACCCTTCGAGGATCCGCGACGAGCAAGTCGTCGGGACCCCGACCTGGCAGAGGTTGTCCTTGAGCGCGATCGGCACCCCGGCGAGTCGTCCCGGGTCGGCGCCACGGGCGACCGCGTCGTCGACACGCGCCGCCGCCGCCATCGCCCCGTCCTCGTCGACGTGCAGAAAGATGTTCAGTTCGTCGTTGCGCGCCCGGATCGCGTCGAGCGATTCCTGGGCGAGGGCCGTCGCACTCAGCGCGCCGGCGCGTACGCCTTCGGCCATGGTGATCGCGTTCACGGCGCCTCCCCCATGATCCGCGGCACCGCGAAGCAGCCGTCTTCGGCGTCCGGAGCGGCCGCGAGCACGACATCTCGATTGAGGCTTGGGCGTACGACGTCCTGGCGGACCACGTTGATCAGGTCATAGGGGTGGGCCGTCGCGATGACGTCGCCGAGGTCGAGCGACTGCATGTCCGCTGCGTGGTCGAGGATGCGTGCCAGCTGCACGGTGAACAGGTCGAGTTCCTCGTCGCTCAGGCGCAACCGCGCGAGCTTGGCCACGTGAGCGACCTCGGCCCGGGTCAGCCCGCTCACGGGGCGACCGTCTTGTGGATGAAGTCACGCGTCAGGGACTGCACGACCGGCTGATCGTTGTCGATCGTGGCGACGTGGAACGAGTTCTCCAGCCACACCCGCTCAATGGGACCACGCACGCGCGCAACGAGGTCGTCGCCGTTGTCCACGGTCACGACGTGGTCCTCGCGACTCGAGAGCAGGAGGCTCGGCGCCACGATCGACCCCAGTGCGTCGTAGACTTCGCTGATGCCATCGAAGAGGCTCTTCGCGCACGCGAGCGGCGTCGCGTCGTAGGCGAGTTCGCTCACGCCCTCGCGCTTCACGTCCGATCCGATGGCGTCGATCGTCGTGAGCCCGGCCTCGATGAGCTGGTTGAGACCGTCAATCATCTCGGGGACGGGGGGCTTGACGAGCGGGTTGATGAAGACGGCGGCGCTGACGTCGCGACGCTGGGCGACGTAGGCGCCCAAACCGCCACCCATCGACAGTCCCACGACCGCGACGCGCGCGGTCCGTCCCGCGAGGTCGTCGTACGCCTCAAGGGCTGCGCCGGTCCAGTCAGCCCAGCTCGTCGTCGTCATGTCGGCCACCGAGGTACCGTGGCCCGGCAGGCGCGGCAACGAGACGGTGAAGCCGTCGGCGGCGAGGAACTCGGCGAGTGGCCGCACCGAGGAGGGATTGCCGGTGAACCCGTGCAGCACGAGCACGCCGGTGTCGCTCCCGGCCGCCTCGAAGGGCTCGCAGCCGGGGAGTATGGCAGTCGTCATAGCTCACAGACTACCGGCCGCGCCGCGGCCGGTCGGTGGGCCACGGGCTTGATCAGCCGAGCAGCGTCGGCAGCTGGGCGGCGAGGTCCGCCACGGCCCACCGGTCGTCGCGCTCGAGGGTCTCGGTCATCGTCCAGTTCTGGAAGAGTCGCACGGTGCCGCCCTGGACGAAGAAGACCCGTCCGGTGGCGGTGCAGTCGGCCATCGCCAACGTTGCGACCAAGGGTGAGATGTTGGCGGGGTCCCACACGTCAAAGGCCGCTTCGTCGCTCGGCTTGACGACGTAGTCCGCAAGGCCTGGGGTCGACTCGGTCATCCGGGTACGCGCGGCCGGTGCGATGGCGTTCGCCCGCACGCCGTAACGACCCAGCTCCTCTGCGATGATGACCGTGAACGCGGCGATGCCCGCCTTCGCGGCGCCGTAGTTGGACTGGCCGATGTTGCCGAGCAGTCCCGAGGTCGACGACGTGTTGATGATCGACGCGTTGACCGGATGGCCGGCCTTGGCTCGCTCGCGCCAGTACGTCGCGGCGTGGCGCGTGGGAACGAAGTGGCCCTTCAAGTGGACGTTGATGACCGCGTCCCAGTCTGCCTCCGAGAGGTTCACAAGCACCCGGTCGCGCAGAATCCCGGCGTTGTTGACCAGGACGTCCAGCTCGCCGTAGGTGTCAAGGGCCGTTTGGATCAGCCTGGCGCCACCCTCCCACTCGGCGACATTGTCGTGGTTGGCGACGGCCTCGCCCCCGAAGGCGCGGATCTCGGCGACAACCTCCTCAGCGGGCGTGGCCGCGCTCGCCGAACCATCCAGGGACCCGCCAAGGTCGTTTACAACGACCTTGGCGCCCTCGGCGGCGAACAGCAGCGCGTGTTCGCGACCGATCCCGCGGCCGGCACCGGTGATAATCGCTACACGACCGTCCAACGCACCCATCACAACTCCCTCACTCGTCCTCGCCCGATTGTACTGACGCGCTGGTAGCCCTATCGTCGCCAGAACGCCGGTGGCCTCGCGTGGGCGTGGTAGTGGTCGGGGATGTTGCGCATGTGGTCATCGATCGTCCACTGACCGACCCCGAGTTCACGGTCGGCCACCGCCGCGAGTCGTTCGTGGAGCTGTCGTTTCAGATCCTCCGGTGGCGTGGCGTCGTGGTTGCGCCACACCACCATGGGCACGAGGCATATCTCGCAGTCCGCGATCCAGCAGAGATCGTCCTCGACGTAACGCGTCGTGATCACCGCCGCCTGGCAGAGCTCACAATCGCCGCTCACTTGACGTTGACGATGATCGTGGACCGGTACGGCACCATCGTGCCCGGCGCCGGGATCGTCGATACCACCTTGGTCCAGGTCCCGTTGGCCGACCCCGGCCCCTTGGTATGGAAGAAGAGGACGGCCTTCTTGAAGGCCGCGAATGTCTGGGACTGATCCATGCCGATCACATTGGGCACCGGCCGCGGACCGGTACCGGCGGTCGTCGTCGCAGGCGTCGTCGTGGTTGGCGCGGGCGCAGTCGTCGTTGGCGAGGTCGTGGTCGGCGTCGTCGTGGTCGGTGTGGGACCCTTGCTCAACGCCAAGACGACCTTCGCGCCCGCGGGCACGCTCGCGGGGTTCGAGAACCCGTGGTAGAGCACCGAGACCACCTGACCGGCGCCGAGTGAACTCACGACGTAGGCCGTGCTCGGACACGTCGCGGCGATTCCCGCTTTCTTGAGCGCCGCCGTCGCTACGGCGCAGGTCTCACCCATCACGGCTGGCAGTGTGACGCGAGCCGCGCCGTCTGAGACGGTGACGGTCACCACGGTGCCGGCCTTGGCGGAGCTGCCCGCCCCGGGCGACTGGGAGATGATCTCGTGGGCGGCGATCGTCGTCGAGCGCTGGTGGCCGGCGACGCGCACGGTGAGCCCCTCGGCGTTCAACTGGCTGGCCGCCTGGCTCGTGGTGAGGCCCACCAGGGACGGCACGGTGTGGCTCTGGGTCAGCAGTCCGGACTTCCACACCGCAGCACCCGCGACGGCCGCGACCAACACGATCGCCGCGAGCACGAGTGCGGCGCGGCGCCGGCGCGGCGCCGGCACGATTGGGTACGGCTCCGAAGCGCGGGCGCGCGCCCTCGCGTCGGCCGCCGATGCCCCCGGAGGGACCTGGCGGGCCGGCTGCGGGCGCGGGAAGCGGGGCGCCGGTGACTCGTCGTAATCGGAGCCCGCGATCTGTTCGGCCGACGGCGCGCGGAACCCAATTGAGGTCCGTGGCTCGGAGGGCCGATAGTGCGCGAGCAACGGCATCGTCCGGTTGACGGGCGTGATGGCCAACGGGGAGGGATCGGTGACGCTCGCGGTGAGTCGATTGGCGAACTGCTCCGCCGAGAGCCGCAGCAGCGGGTCGGGAACCGCCGCTTGAGCGAGGATCATGTCGAGCGTCCCGAGTTCCGGGCGGATCGGCAACGGCGTGTTGATCCGGGCCCGCAGCATCGCGTCGGCCGACACCGCGTCAAAGGGTGCCTCGCCGGTCGCGGCCTCGAAGAGGATCAACGCGAGCGCGTACACGTCGGACTTGGCGTCCCCCGGCACGCCCTGAGCCTGTTCGGGGCTGAGGTAACGCACGTCGTTGATCGAGTAGTGGCCCGGGTGCATCGTGCGCAGCCCCGACATGGCGACGTCGCCGACGCGCACGCCACCATCGTCGCCGATGAGGAGTTTGCTCGGCGACAGCGATCCGTGAACGATCCCGTTGGCGTGCAGGTACGCCAACGCCGAGGCCACGTCGCTGCCCAACTTGGCGGTGTCGCCGATTTCGAGCCGTCGGCCTGCGGCCAACACGTCCTCGAGCGAGCCGCCGCTCATGTACTCGCTCACCACGAAGATCGATCCGGATTCCTGGCCACCGTCGAAGACCCGTGCGAGATGCGGGTGGCTCAACGTCGCCGAGCGGATGATCTGGTCGCGGAACGTTCGGCGCACGTCTTCGTGCGCGGCCAGCTGCGGGAGCAGGACCTTCAGGATCACCGTGCGGTGCAGGGTCCGATCCTCGGCGACGTAGACCTCAGCCGTCGACCCGACGTCCACGGTATCGGTGATGCGGTAGCGACCAACGACGTCATGGCCGGGTGAGAACGTGTAGGTAGACATGGGCAAACCCAACCCTAGAGCACTGTCTCTTCGTCTCGGGCAATGGTCGTGCGCCACGTACCCGAGACGAGCAGCGTCTCGAACTCGTCGGCGTCCACGAGTGGCACGCCGAGGGTCCGGGCCTTGGTGAGCTTGCTCGCCCCCGGTGCGTTCCCGACCACCACGCAGTAGGTCTTGGCCGACACCGTGCCCGGCGACGTGCCGCCGCGGGCAACGATGGCGGCCTCGGCCGCTTCACGGGTGAACCCCGGCACCGACCCAGTGACCACGACGGCGCGCCCTTTCAGCGTCTCGCCCAGCGCACCGTTCGAGGGCTCGACGAGCGTCAGCCCGGCGTCGGCGAGTCGTGCCATCCGCTCGATCACCTCGGGCGAGCGTACGAACTGGAAGACCGACGCCGCGATCACCGGCCCGACGCCGTCGATCGTCTCTAATTCGGCCAGTGGCGCCTCGACCAACGCTGCGTATGACCTGAACCAGGTGGCGAGGGCGCGCGCGGCAACCGGCCCGACGTGGCGGATCCCGAGGGCCACGAGCAATCGACTGAGCGGTTGAACCTTGGCCCGCTCGATGGCACCCACGAGCGCCGCCGCCGACACCGCACCCAATCCCTCGAGTTGCTCGAGCGCCGCCACGTCAAGGTCGAACAGGTCGGCCACGTCGGCGACGAGCGCCGCCTCGATCAGTTGGGCGGCGCGCTGCTCACCCAGGCCCTCGATGTCGAGCGCGCCGCGCGACGCGAAGTGGACGATCTGCTGAAGGAGCTGGGCCGGGCACTTCGGATTCACGCAGTAGCTGTCGCGCTCGTCGCCGAGTCGCACGAGTGGGCCGCCGCATTCGGGGCACACGCTCGGGAACGTCCACGAAGCGCCGCGCTCAACGGTGGGGTCGATCACCGCGCCCACCACCTCGGGGATCACGTCGCCCGCTTTGCGCACCACCACGACGTCACCCGGGCGCACGTCCTTCAGCGCCACCTGGTCGGCGTTGTGCAACGTAGCGAGCGAGACCGTCGAACCCGCGACGACGACCGGTTCTAGGACCGCGAAGGGAGTCGCCCGACCGGTGCGGCCGATCGAGACCTCGATTGCGAGCAGTCGTGTCGTGCGCTCCTCAGGTGGGAACTTGCGCGCGATGGCCCACCGCGGCGCTCGCGACGTCGAGCCCAGCCGGGCCCGGTGCGCGAACTCGTCGACCTTGATGACCGCCCCGTCCACATCAAAGTCCAGGTCGTGACGGTGCGACTCGAACCACGACGACCGTTCGACCATCGCATCCACACCCACGACGACCCGTGCGTCGGCGGCGACAAGGAATCCGCGCTCCGCCAGGGCCGCCAACAGCGCCCCCTGATTCGTCACGCCGAGTGTGTTCAGAT
>JAJZSM010000062.1 GCA_021849765.1 Actinomycetes bacterium
CGTGTTACGCCTTCTTGAGTCGCATCAAGATCAGCGGGAGCTGCGGGTCGCCGGGCGACGGGTCAGCGTAGGGGTTCTTTGGTGTGACGAAGCCCGTGAAGTGGGCCGTCGAGTACTCGTCCCAGTCCGCGCCGTACAGCAAGGGGGCCACCGGCACCTGGGTCGACACGAGCTTCTCCAACGTGGCGGTCGCCGCCTGGAGGGCCTTTGTGTCAGCCGGGTTGATGGTCGACATCTTCTTCAACGCCGCCTGGGCCGCCGATGAGTTGTAGCGGCCGTAGTCCGCGTTGGCCGACGAGCCGATGGGAGCCGACTGGGTGTAGTCGAGCCAGTTCGCGTACTGGACGTACGGGCTCACGCCGCCGTTACCCCAGTGGATGATCGTCTGGAAGTTGCCACTGGCCGAGTCCGAGTACCACTGAGACGCCTGGACGCCGTTCACCGTCGCGTCAATCCCCTCGGCCTGGAGCTCGTTGGAGATCAACTGGTCGTCGGCGTAGTAGTCCGAGTAGGCGGTCGGGTCCTCGATCGAGAACTGGATCTCCTTGCCGTTCTTCGCATAGAACCCGTTCGAGTCCTTGGTGTACCCGTCCGCGGTGAGGATCGAGGCGACCTTGGCCGGGTTGGAGTGCGCCGACAGGTCGTTCTTCAACGAGGGAATCAGATACGACGCCTGGTTGGGCAGGATCAACGCGCTCGAGGAGGTCGCTGGCTTCTCATAGCCCGTCTCACCCTTGACCGAGAGCGCCGTACGGTCGATGCCAGCGCTGATCGCCTGACGAACGGCTGGGTCGCTCAATGGTCCGGTACCCGTGACGTTGAACTCCAAGGTCACGGTCGAGCCCGGCGCGAAGAACGTGTGGTTGGTCCGCGGGTTCTTGTTGACGAAGATCTGATTGACGTTGGCGATGTCGTTACCCGCCCACGTCAACTGACCGTCGGCCAACGCCGTGGCCGCCGCGGTGTTCGTCGAGTACGACGGCACGAGGATCTCACTCGCCGCCGGCTTGCCACCCCAGTACTTGGGATTGACATGGTACTTGACCGCCGTCGTCGAGAAACTGGTCAACTCGTACGGGCCCGTGCCGACGGGCCTAGTCACGACCGCTGTCGCCGGATTCTTGATCTTTGCCCAGATGTGCTTGGGAACGATCAACGCCGTGCCCGCGATCGCGGTGATGTTGAGGTACTCGGGCGACGCGTAGTGCAGCGTGACCGAGTACGGACCGTGGACCGTCGCGGGACTCGACATCGCCGGCACGCCGTACACGTTGGCCGCGGGGACGCGGTTCAACAGGTCGAACGTGAAGGCGACGTCGGCCGAGGTGAACGGCTTGCCGTCGCTCCACTTGACGCCCTTACGCAACGTGAAGGTTAAGGTTTTACCCCCGTTGGCCCACTGGTACTTGGTGGCGAGCCACGGATACTGCGTGTTGGCCTTCAACAGGTCGAATTCGAACAGCGGCTCGTTGACCAGGGATCGAACGCTCAACTGCGTGGCGAACGAACTCGAGTCGAATGGGTTGAAGTTGTTGGTGAACGTAACGCCGGTATTGCCCTCCAGCGCGAGCACCGAACTGGTGCTCGCGTTGGCGGCGCCGGAACTGAACCCGACGACGCCGAGGGTCAAGCAGGACATTGCGAGTACTGCGACTCCTGACTTTCTAAACATACGCATCCTTTATATTGGTTTCGTCCAGCCGGCTCTCGCCGACGTCTTTATGAACCGTGTGGGTCCTTACTGCCTGACGCGAGGCCGGTTGGACCTACGCGTGCTTGCCAAGGCGTTCGCCATCTAGGTGGTGGGCGCCCGACTGGATGGTCGTTCACGTCGTCGTCGGTCCCCCCTTTCCGCGGCGCGTCGTTGGCACCGGGGTCGCTACTCGATTGCCCTCGTGCAGCCAACAGCGCGAGTGGTGGCCCGGACCGATCTCGAAGTCCGGCGGGTTCTCGGCGAAACAGCGTGCGCTCGCGTGCGGACAGCGCGGCGCGAAGCGACAACCCGGCGCCGAGGTGACTATCGCACCGGCCGATACGCCGCGCGGCGTGACCGACGTGGGGTCCGAGGGGTCTGGAACCGAGGCGATGAGGAGCTGGGTGTAGGGATGGGTCGGCTCGTCGACGAGGGCCGTCCCGACGGACCGCTCGACCACTTGGCCGGCGTACATCACGATCGTCTCGTCGGCGAGGTAGCGCGCTGAGGCGATGTCGTGGGTGATGTAGAGGATGGCGAGGTTCTCGTCGTCGCACAGCCCCTTCAGCAGGTTCAAGATCCCCAGTCGCACCGAGACGTCCAGCATCGAGATCGGTTCGTCGGCGAGCAGGACCTTGGGCTTGACGCACAGCGCGCGTGCGATCGAGACCCGCTGGAGCTGACCGCCCGAGAGCTCGTGGGGGTAGCGGTCGAGGAAACGGTCCGATGGATCGAGCGAGACCCGCGCGAGGACCGACCGGGCGAGCTCACCGACGCGGGCGCTCTCGGCGCCGTGGATCAAAAGCGGTCGTTCGAGGCTGTGGCGGATCCGGTGAACCGGGTTGATCGACGCGAAGGGGTCCTGGAGCACCAACTGCACCATCGCGGCGTAGGCGAGGTCGCGCTTGGCTCTGGATGGGATTAACGTGCCGCGCAGCTCAAGTTCGCCCGAAGTAGGTGTGACGATTCGCGCGAGCATGCGCGCGAGCACCGATTTGCCCGAGCCGCTCTCGCCCACCACGGCGAGCACACGACCCGCGACCAGGTCGAGGCTGACGTCTTCGACGGCGTGCGTGACCCGCTTGGCACGCAGGAACCGCCCCGGCACGCGCGACGTGAAGTCGCGTGAGAGGTGGCTCGCGCGCAACTGCACCGCGGCGGTGTCGATCCCGACGTCGTTCACGACTCCCCCTTCGATTCGAGCACCCTCGACGGCGCGGCGGCGAGTTCGACGGGCACGCGCGACGTGCTCGAGGGGTCAAAGAGCCAACACGCCACGCTGCGTCCGGTGTCGCCGACGGCACGGAGCGTCGGCCGCTCGCTCGCGCATCGCGCCATGGCAAAGGAGCACCGCGGCGCGAATCGACAGCCCGTTGGCGGGTCCGCGAGGTCCGGCGGCGACCCGGGGATCCCGGTCAGCTCGCGACGCTCGCCGTGCAACGGCGGGAACGAGTGGAGTAGACCCAGCGTGTAGGGGTGGCGAGGCGCCTCGTAGAGCTCGCGCGCGTCAGCGCGCTCCACGATCGAACCGGCGTACATGACGGCGATCTCATCGGCCAGCTCGACCAGCAGCGACAGATCGTGGGTGATGAAGATCATCGCGAAGCCGAAGCGGGCACGCAGCGTGCTCAGCTCGCTGATGATCTCTCGCTGGGTGACCACGTCGAGCGCGGTCGTGGGCTCGTCCATGATCACGAGCTCTGGGTCGAGAGCGAGCGCGACCGCGATCATCACGCGTTGGCGCTGACCGCCCGAGAGCTCGTGGGGGTAGCGGTCGAGCCGGTCCTCGGTGAGCCCGACCATGCGTAGGAGCTCGACCGCCCGTGCACGACGCTGCGCCTTGGTCATGCCCTTGCGGTGGGTCTTGAGCACCTCGTCGAACTCACGACCGATGCGTAGGACGGGGTCGAGGGCGCTGAGGGCGCTCTGGAGCACGATGGACACGTGGGACCAGCGGATCTTGCGCAGTTCGGACTCGGTCGCACTCACGAGGCTCACGGGAGTCACCACGCCCTCGTCGTCGGTGGTGTGGAGTGTCACCTCGCCACCGCTGATGAGGCCCGGCGCACGCAGCAGCCGGGTCATGGCGTAGACGAGGGTCGACTTGCCTGAGCCGCTCTCGCCGGCGATGCCGAGGACCCGGGAGCGATCGATTCGCAACGTCACGTCATCGACGGCGCGCACCATGCTCGCGCCGACACCGTAGTCGACGCTGAAGTGATCGATCTCGAGCACCGGTTCGTTGCGCGTGACACCGTTCGTGACAGCGCTCGCGGTACCGTCGTCGAGCACCGCGGTCGGCTCCTGCTCGCGCGGAATCGTGGCGCTCACTCGCTCACCACGCTCGTCGGTCGCCGTTGCGGGGACGTCGCGCCGAGCACCGGTGTGAAGCCGAGTCGCACGCGACGCGCCAGACCCAGTTGTCTGCGCTGGCGGGCTGTCAGTCCGGCCGCGCGCAGCCGAGGGTTGATGAACTCGTCGATCCCGAAGTTCACGAGCGCGAGGCCCGTGCCCACGAGCGCGATGCAGATGCCTGGCGGCACGAACCAGTACCACTCATTGGATAGTGGTGCGTTGTTCGCCTGGGCCCAGTAGAGCATGGTCCCCCAATTCCACGTGGCGGTGCTCGTGAGCCCGATATAGGCCAGGGTGACGTAGGCCCCGATGGAGTAGAGCACCGTGAAGAGCAGCGATGATGCAAGCACCGGCAGGAGGTTCGGTGCGATCTCACTGAACATGATCCGTCGTCGCGACTCGCCGATGATCCGCGCGGCCTCGACGAAGTCACGGTTACGCAACGACAACGTCTGGGCGCGCAGGACTCTCGCACCCCACGCCCATCCGGTGAGGCTGATGATGATGCCGATGACGAACTCATTCGAGCGGCTGTTCACCGGCAGGTAGCTGTCGATCACGATGAGTAGCGGCACTCCCGGGATAGCGAGGAAGACGTTGGAGAGCAGCGTGAGGCCATCATCGGGCACACCGCCCAGATAGCCCGCGGAGATGCCGATGGTCATCGAGAGCAGGGTGGCGACCAGCCCCGCCACGAGGGCGACCACCATCGTGGCGCGAGCGCCGACGAGGAGCTGGGAGAAGATGTCCTGGCCGAGGCTCGTCGTACCGAGCCAGTGGTGCGCGGACGGCGTGAGCAGCGCGGTGAAGGCGGTGGAGCTCGGGTCGTAGGGTGCGAGCCACGGTCCCACCACGGTCATCACGATGAAGAACCCGAGGATCCCGAGTCCGAGGATCACCTTGGGTGAACGCGGCAGCGCGAGCCCTCTCATACCGCGGCCTCGCTACGGGTGCGCGGGTCGAGGACGAGGTAGACGACGTCGGCAATGAGATTCGCGGCGAGCACCGTCAGTGTGATCACGAGGAAGATGCCCTGGATGAGCGGGTAGTCCTCGTTCAAGACCGCCTGGAGCAGCAGGTCGCCGACGCCAGGGTAGTTGAAGACGAGCTCGACTAGGAGCGCCCCCGAGACCACGAGGCCGATGGCGAGCGACAGGTTCGCGATGCTCGGCAGCACCGCGTTGCGCGCGGCGTGCATGATCACCTTTCGTCGCGGCAGGCCCTTCGCAACGGCCATGAGCACGAAGTCCTCCCCGATCATCGTGATCATCATGTTTCGCATCCCGAGCATCCAGCCAGCGATCGAACTCAAGATGATCGATAGGACCGGCAGCTCGCCGTAGCGAATGACGCTCGCGATGAAGGTCCAGTTCCAGCCCGGAGTGGCGTTCTGGCTGTAGGCGCCGAGCACGGGGAACCAGTGCAGATTGCTGCCAAAGATGAGCAACATCACGGTGCCGAGGAAGAAGTAGGGAATGGCTTGGAAGAAGGTCGCGGTCGGGATCAAGTTGTCGAACCTCGAACCACGGGTCCACCCGAGCAGCGCCCCGGCGATGGTGCCGACAAAGAAGCTGACGATCGTCGAGATGCCGATCAGACCAATCGTCCATGGCACCGATTCGCGCAGGATCGAGCTCACGGGCGAACCCAGGGTGATTGAGACGCCGAGGTTGCCGTGGAAGAGCTGACCGAGGTACGTGAAGTACTGCGCGATGATTCCCTCCTTGAAGCCCATGCCGAAGGAGAGTCGGATGGCGCGGATCTCGGCGGGGGTTACCTGACTGGTTATCTTGCCGATCAACGTCTGGACGGGGTTGCCGGGCATCAGCCGGGGCAGGATGAAATTGGCGGTCACGGCGACCCACGCGGTGAGCAGGTAGAGCCCGAGGCGACGCGCGACGATCCTCACGACGCGACCCCCGCGATGCGTCGCTCCTGTGTGCCGAGGGACGCCTTGGCCTCGACGTCCTCGGCGCACCCACAGCTCGCGCGCACGATCAGCTCAGTCGGCAACACGATGGTCGGCTTCTCCCCGTCGGGGTCGTCGAGTAGGGCAACCAAGGCGTCGACCGCGACTTCCCCGAGGATGCTGCCAGACTGGCGGATCGTGGTGAGCGAGGGGTTGAAGTAGCGCGTGAGCGAGATGTCATCAAAGCCCGTCACGGCCACGTCCTCGGGTACCCTGATCCCGCGCGCGCCGAGGGCGTAGATAACACCCACCGCGGTCTGGTCGTTCGCGCACGCGAAGGCCTGCGGCAGCGGTCGGTCGAGCGTGAGTCGTTCTTGCATCACGGCCTCGCCGCCCGCCGAGGTCCAGTCGGACTCGAGGATGTCGACGGGGTCCATGGTCGCGCCGAGCTCGGTGATGGTTTCGAGGAAGGCGTGGGTACGCGCCACGCTGTCGGGGCTCTCCTTGGAGCCGGTCACGAAGCCGACGGTGGTGACGCCGTGGACCGTGACGAGGTGCGCGGCGAGATCGCGCATGGCCTGTTCGTTGTCGACGCGAACCGTCGCCGCCGAGGGAAAGTCACCCCGCCCAGACAAGAGCACGATCGGGATCTTCTTGGACAGGTACGCCACGTCCTCGTCCTTCAAGACCCGATCGAGCAGGATGAGACCGTCAACCGTGCCCGTGAGGTTGAGCAACGAGGACATGTTCGAGGGGTGGCTATCGTCCGAGCTGCTCAAGAGCAGCGAGAAGCCGTGTTGGGCGGCGCGCGTCTCGGCACCGCGGATGACGATGTCGGTGTAGAGCAGGCTCGCCTCCTCCACGCCAAGCACGCCGCTGTCGACACCGGCGCGCATGAAGACCAGTCCGAGAATCCAGCGCTTGCCGCTCGAGAGTCCGCGCGCGACCGAGTTGGGGACGAACTCGAGTTCCTCCATCGCGGCGAGGACCCGATCGCGGGTCTCCGGTCGCACCGAGTCGAGGGCGTTGATCGCCCGGCTCACCGTGGCAATCGAGACACCGGCGCGAGCGGCGACGTCGTAGATCGTCGCTGGCGAATCGACCATGTCTCCCCCTGACTGCGCTAACACCGTGAATGTAACCGCTTACAGTGATGTAACCGCTTACAACGTAGTGACCTCGAGGGGTCCTGTCAAGCCACTGCTTGGGGATTCATTCACGAGCGCCCGTGTACTACGCGTCGCGGCGTCAGCCCTGACGCATCGAACCCTCGCGGATGAAGCGCGCGTGCCAGGAGAGCGACTCCTCGAGCAGGTGCGGGGTGTGCTTGCCCGAGGTCGCTGCGCTCGCGCGGTCGAAGTAGTCCTGGAGCATCGGGCGGTAGTCGGGGTGGGCGCACTGGTCAATGATCTTCTGGGCGCGACGTCGCGGCGCGAGGCCGCGTAGGTCGGCGACGCCTTGCTCGGTGATGATGACGTGCACGTCGTGCTCGGTGTGGTCCACGTGGCTCACCATCGGCACGATCGAGGAGATCGCGCCGCCCTTCGCGGTCGAGGGCGTGAGGAACATCGCGATGTAGGCGTTGCGCGCGAAGTCGCCCGAGCCGCCGATGCCGTTCATGATGCTCGTACCCATGACGTGGGTCGAGTTGATGTTGCCGTAGATGTCGGCCTCAATCGCGCCGTTCATCGCGAGGCAACCGAGTCGCCGGATGACCTCGGGGTGGTTGCTGATCTCCTGGGGCCGCAGGAGAATCCGGTCACGGTACTCGGCGATGTTCTCGTGCAGGTCGGCCGCGCCCTCCTCGCTCAGTGAGAACGCCGTCGCCGAGATCGACTCCATGGTGCCCGATTGCAAGAGCGCCAGCATGCCGTCCTGGATCACCTCGGTGTAGGCGGTGAGGGGACGGAACGGCCCCCCGTCGAGCCCGCGCAGCACGGCGTTGGCGATGTTACCGACCCCGGACTGCAGCGGCAGCAGTGCCGCAGGCAGACGATCGCGCTTCACCTCGTGAGAGAGGAACTCCAACAGATGCTGCGCGATCAACTGGGAGTTCTCGTCGACCGGCTTGAATGCGGTATTGC
>JAJZSM010000063.1 GCA_021849765.1 Actinomycetes bacterium
AAACCTCGGACCAACGGGTCTCAAAGTTTCGCGCCTCTGCCTCGGACTCATGAGCTACGGCGAACCTACGAGGGGCAATCAGCCCTGGTCGCTCGGGCGCGACGACGCCGCGCCGTTCTTCCGTCAGGCGCTCGACGCCGGCATCAACTTCTTTGACACGGCCAACGTCTACTCGGCGGGCAGCAGCGAGGAGATCACCGGTGAGGTGCTGCTTTCGATGGTGCCACGCGACGAGATCGTCCTCGCCACCAAGGTAAACGGCCGAATGCACGACGATCCCAACGGCCAGGGGCTCTCGCGCAAGGCCATCATGCGCGAGATCGACAACAGCTTGCGCCGCCTGGGCACGGACTACGTCGATTTGTACCAGATCCACCGCTGGGACTACGAGACGCCGATCGAAGAGACCCTCGAGGCGCTGCACGACATCGTCAAGGCCGGCAAGGCTCGTTACATCGGTGCTTCCTCGATGTACGCCTGGCAGTTCGCCCAGGCGCTGTACGTGGCCGACCTCAACGGCTGGACGCGGTTCGTGAGTATGCAGAACTACTACAACCTGCTCTATCGCGAGGAGGAGCGCGAGATGATGCCGCTCCTCGACGACCAGGGCATCGGATCGATCCCGTGGAGCCCGTTGGCGCGCGGCCGACTTGCGCGTCCCTGGGGCGAGACGACGAACCGATCCGACAACGACCAGTTCGGCCGAAGTCTCTACGCCGAGAGCGACCGACCGATCGTCGACCTCGTGAACGAGCTCGCCGCTCGCCGCGGGGTGGCGCCGTCGCAGGTGGCCCTGGCGTGGGTCCTGTCCAATCCGGTGGTCGCCAGCCCCATCGTGGGCGCGACCAAGGCGCACCACCTCGACGACGCGATCGCGGCGCTCGACCTCACCCTCGACGAAGACGAGATCGCCATGCTCACCGAGCCCTATCAGCCCCACCGCGTGCAGGGTTTCGTCTGATCAGTGCTGGACGTAGGTGACGTGCGCCGGCGCCTGGCCGGCTTCGACGATCGTCAGCTGGTGACGGCCCGGGACGTGCACGCGAGCGATGAACCGAAGGACGAGCCGTGTCGGGGTCACCGAGAGCAGTTGCGCACTGGCCCCTGGTTCAGCGAGCCGGAGTGCGAGGTGCGCGGCGAAGCCCGAACCGATCACGACGAGCGTCGTCGTGCCGGTGGCCGGCACAGTTCCGCGTAGGGCCGTGATCTGCAACGGCACCGGCTCCACCGTGAAGCCGGTCGCGACGAAGGCCTGGTAGTGGCTGGCCGCGTCGGTGAAACGTCCGCCGGCGACGCACTGGGCGACGCCCGCGCAACTGAGCGAGAGCACCGTCGCATCGTGGCCCACGTTCTGTCCTGGCGCGATCGTCTGGGCGATTCCCCAGCCCGAGGGCTCTTCGACCGCGACGAACGACTGGTCACCGGTGCCGCCGGTGGCGACCTGTCCGCCGACCTCGCAGTAGCCGGTAGCCGGACAGGCCAGTGACTGCACGCTCGAGCCGGTGACCGGCGCGTACGCGCCCCCGAGCAAGCGGACTTTGGGTGCCACTGGTGTCACGGGCCCCCACGTCGAGGCGCTCTCGCTGGCGACGAACGCCAGCGTCGCGCCCGTGGACGTCGAGTAGTCGCCCGCCGCCGTGCAGGACCCCGCCGCGCTGCAACTGAGCGCCGTGATCTGGGCGTTCACGCTTGCGTGGATGTGCGAGGTCAGCGCGACGGGCGCACCCCAGTGGCCGGCCGTCTCGTCGGCGACGAACGGTTGGGCGGTGTGCTGGGCCGTCTCGAACGAGCCGCCGATCGCGCAGGTGCCCGCTGCGACGCAGGCGATCTGGGCGATGGTGCCGTCAAAGCCGACGTTGAGTCCGCCGGCGACTTCCTGGGCCCTGGACCAGAGGCCATTCGACTCGGTCATGACAAAGGCCTGCGTCTGGTGGGTCTTCGTGTCGTACTGGCCAGCGACGGCACACGAGCCAACGGCGGGACAGCTGACGGACGAGACCAGGCCGCCGCCACCGGTGTCGAGTCCGCCGGCGACCTCGACGGCGTTGCGCCACGTCCCGCTGCTCTCTTCGACGATGAAGGCGTGACGAGCCTGGGTCGCGTCTTCGAAGCGGCCGCCGACGACACAGCTGCCGGCGGCGGCGCAGCTCACCGACGTGGCGACGGCGTTGCCGCCGACGTTGAGCCCGCCGGCAATGCCCTGGGTAGCGCCCCAGGTGCCGTTGGTCTCCTCGACGACGAAGGCCTGATGGGCCTTGGCGGCGTCGGTATAGAAGCCGGCCGCCACGCAGCTGTTCACGGCCGGGCAACTGATCGAGTTCACGGAGGCATTGCCACCGAGGTTGAAGGCGGTGGCCACCTCCTGGGGTGAGCCCCAGACGCCGGCGGTCTCGGTGACGATGAAGGCCTGGTGGGCGTTGGCCGAGTCGGTGTAGAAGCCGCCGGCCGCGCACGAACCGACTGCCGGGCAACTGACCGCGGTGGTCATCGCGGCTCCGCCGGTATTCAGATCCGTGGCGATGCGCGTGAGCGACGGGCCGGGCGCGGCCGTCGCGGTGCCTGACCAGCAAAGGAGCAGGGCTGTGCAGAGCACCGCGCGGCGAACGCGAGATCCGTTCGCACCGCTTCCCCAGAGTCCCACCGCCGCCCCTCTCGCCAGACGCCGCCCCGACTGAACAGGTCACCGTCACCGTATCGCTGATGCGACGAGCCGTGGCGACGGGCGATGAGGACCGCTAGGATTAATTCCAGACCTGATGGGTCATATTTCGATCGCGGCGATCGTCGCGAGAAAGTGCGGGTCACGATGCGCATTGCGAACGACGTCACTGCCTTGATCGGCAACACGCCACTGGTCCGGCTGAACCGGCTGGTACCAGCGAGCGGGGCCACGGTGCTCGCCAAGCTCGAGTACTTCAATCCCAGCGGCAGCGTGAAGGACCGCGCCGCGGTCGCCATGGTCGACGCCGCCGAGGCGGCCGGCGTGCTACACACCGGTGACACGATCGTCGAGCCCACGAGCGGGAACACGGGGATCGCCCTGGCGATGATCGCCGCCGCCCGGGGCTATCGTTGCATCCTCACGATGCCCGAGACCATGAGCGTCGAGCGCCGGATGCTGCTTCGAGGCTACGGTGCCGAACTCGTGCTGACACCCGGTCCTCAGGGGATGAAGGGCGCCATCGAGACCGCAGCTGCACTCGCCGACGAGCACGGCTACTTCATGCCCCAGCAGTTCGAGAACCCCGCCAATCCGGCGATTCACCGCGCGACGACGGCCGAGGAGATTTGGTCCGACACCGACGGCACGGTCGACGTCGTGGTCGCCGGCGTCGGCACCGGCGGGACGGTCGCGGGCATCGGTGCGAGCCTGAAGTCGAAGAAGCCGTCGGTGCGGATCATCGCGGTCGAGCCGTCCGCCTCGCCCGTGCTCTCGGGCGGGGAGAAGGGCCCCCACCCACTGCAGGGGATCGGCGCGGGCTTCGTGCCGACCAACTACGACCCCACCGTCGTCGACGAGGTCATCACCGTTGAGAACGCGGACGCCTTCGCGACCTCGCGCGCGATGGCGGTTCAGGAGGGCCTGCTCGTGGGCATCTCGTCGGGTGCGGCCGTCAAGGCCGCCCTCGAAGTGGCCGCTCGCCCGTCGAGCACCGGACAGACGATCGTCGTGATCATTCCCTCCTTCGGCGAGCGCTACCTTTCGACGGCGCTCTACGAGGGACTCGGAGACTGAGGTGCTTGGCCAATTACGTGCAGAGCTGCGCGACGACCTGCGCGCCGTCATGGATCAGGACCCGGCGGCGCGCACCGTCTGGGACGTCGCGCTGACCTACCCGGGCCTGCACGCGATCTGGGGCCATCGAGTCGCCAACGCCCTCTGGCGCCGGCACTACTTTCTACTGGCGCGCTGCATCAGCGCAGCGGTGCGCATCCTGACCGCCGTCGACATCCACCCGGGCGCGACCATCGGTCACCGCCTCTTCATTGACCACGCCGTTGGCGTGGTCATCGGCGAGACGGCCGAGATCGGCGACGACGTGATCATGTTCCATGGCGTGACCCTGGGCGGGGTCTCGATGAGCCACGGCAAGCGTCACCCCACGATCGGCGACCGGGTGCTGCTCGGCGCGGGCTGCGTCGTGCTCGGTCCGGTGACTGTCGGCAGTGACAGTTCGATCGGCGCCCAGGCGGTCGTGACCAAGGACGTCCCGGCCAACAGCGTCGTGGTGGGCATTCCGGGCCGAGTCATCGGATCGAACACGTCGAGTAGGCCCGCCGATATCGGTCAACGAAGTGGGCGGCGTCCTCCGGCGAGGGGCTCGTCGGGGTCCCACGTCGCCTGACGGGCGACGGAGCGCTCGCGCCACGGGACTTGCCGTGGTGGCGCTAGGCGATGGTGATTCTTGGGAGCGGGTGACGGGAATCGAACCCGCATGGCCAGCTTGGAAGGCTGGAGCTCTACCATTGAGCTACACCCGCGCGCTCCGCGAGGCCGCATCAGTCTAGAGCACGCCTCCATTCAGGTTGGACCGCGAAGAGCGTCTCGGCCCGCCGGTGCACCGTCGTGCCCCGGCGCGTGGCCGGTCGACCGGAGACGGGACCGGGTCGCGTGCTACCTGATCGAAGCGTTCGCGATTTCGGTGGTGGCGACCCGGGCGGCACGCGATCAGGCAACGCCGTTCACGCGCGCGACTCCTCGGGGTGCGTAGACACGTGTTGTGACAGGGACCTCGTACGCTGGGAGCGTGCAACGTCGACTCGTGCTGCGAGACGGGGAACAGCGGGTGATCTCCGTGACTCCGGTGTCGCGTGGCGTGCTGCGCCCCGCGATTTTGGCGTTCGCGCTGGTGGCGACGATTCGCTACGCCGCGGATTCGCTGCACGGACTCGTTCGATACCAAGGACCACTCAACGTCGTGCTCGTCGGTCCCGTGCTCGTGGTCGTGGCGACACGCCTCTGGCGGTGGCGATCGGAGAAGATTCACGTCACCACTCAACGAATCGTCGTCGAATACGGGGTGACGAGACGGATTCGCACCGCCGTGGAACTTCGCGACGTCGTGTTCGTGCGTACCCAAGGGGGATTGGGTGAGCGGCTCATTGGTCGAGGGTCCGTCGTCATAGAAACCGTCGCCGGCCCGTGGCTCGTGGGAACGATTCGCCACCCCGCCGCGCTGGTGCGACTGATCGACGCCGAACGGCTCCGACGGCCCGAGTCGCCGTGGGGGTACGACGACGTCGTCGAGCCGCAGTTCCCGTGGCGCAGCGGTGACGTGCAGGGAATCGGCTGGGATCGGCCGTGACTGGACTGCGGCGCGACCCGATACCGTAGTGGTGTGCCTACTCGCTATCGCTGCACCGCGTGCGGCAATCTGACTCGCTTTGACGTCGTCGAGACGACGTCGGTGCGTTCCTTTCACCACTACACGGTCGGCGGCGAACTAACGATCGAAGAGCCCGAGGTCATCGCGTCCACGGTTGACTCGGTGACCTGTCGCTGGTGCGGCCATGGTCGAGGCGTCGAGGCGTTCGACAGCGCGTCGTCCTAAGCCGCTTTGGGGGCTCACTCCTTCGATCGGCCCGCGAGGCGGCCGGTGCCGCTGCCGCTGGCCGGCGTCGATCCCAGTGGTCGGCCGACGTCGATTGACCTGGCCCGACGAACGGTCGTGCTCGCGCTCAAACCTGACTGTGACGGCTGCCAGGAGTTTCTGGCCGGTCCGGTCGCATTCGACGGCTGTGACGTGGTCCTCGTCGCCGCGACACCCATGACTTCCGCCGGCTCGCCGTGGACGTCAGTCGTGGTCGCACCGGCGTGGATGGCCCAGGCGGGCATCGTGGCCGCGCCGTCGTACACGGTGATCGATCCCTCGACCGGTCGCGTCGTGACCGAGGGTGTCGCACTCGCTCCATCCCAAGTAGCCACGGAGATCGCTCCCTACCTCGAGTGATGTCACAGGCGTCGGCCAGATTGATCGAGTGGAAGGGATGGAAATGAGCCGTACCGTAGAAGTTTCAATCAGTTGCCGCGACTGCGTGCGTCACAGCACACCCGACTGCGCCGACTGTCTGGTCAGCTTCGTGCTCGGGGGCGACCCCGACCAACTCACCATGACGGCTGAGGACGTGAGCGTCGTCGAGCTGCTCACGGCGCAGCGACTCGTGCCGCGCCTTCGCTACCGGAGCGCCACGAAGTAGGGTCGTCGGCAGTTCGCTAGCGTAGGGCGATGGCCCGCCACCTTTTGGTGACCAACGACTACCTGCCCAAAACCGGCGGAATCCAGGTCTACCTTCACGAACTGTGGCGCCGGCTCGAACCCGGCCGAGGCGTGGTGCTCACCGCTTCGTCGCACCCCCAAGCTCCATCATTTGACGCCGAGAGCGAGGTGGTCATCGAGCGCGTGGCCGCCGGGACGCTCTTCCTGCCAACGCCGCGCGCCCTGGCCGCCATCGAGGCCGCGATCGAGCGCCACCAGCCCGAGCTGGTCCTCATCGACCCCGCCTGGCCGCTCGGTCTGCTCGGCCCGCACCTGTCGCGACCCTACGGCGTCGTGCTGCACGGCGCCGAAGTCACGATCCCGGCGCGGCTCCCGCTGGTCGCGTCGTCACTGCGTCGGGTCCTGCGACACGCGTCGGTGATCGTCAGCGCCGGCGGGTATCCCGAGGCCGAAGCCCGTCGCAACGCCGCTGAGTGGCTGGCGCCGGTCGTCTCGGTGCCACCCGGTGTCGATCCGCATCGATTCACGCCGGTGACCCCGGCGAAACGCGCCAGCGTGCGCGCGGCCCTCGGCATCGCCGAGGACGCGTTACTCGTGAGCTCCTATTCGCGCCTCGTGCCACGCAAGGGCATGGACACCCTGATCAAGGCGGCTGCGCGACTGGCGCCGTCGTTTCCGACGCTCGAGGTCGTGATCGGTGGCGCCGGACGCGATCGTAAGCGGCTCGAGCGGCTCGCGAGAACGCGTCGAGCACCGGTTCGCTTCCTTGGTCGAGTACCCGACGAAGACCTCGGACCGTGGCTCGCCTCGAGCGACCTCTTCGTCATGGACTGCCGTCGGCGATGGCTGGGTCTGGAACAGGAGGGCTTCGGGATCGTCTTCGTCGAGGCCGCCGCCGCTGGCGTCGCCCAGGTCGCCGGTCGGTCTGGCGGGAGTCACGAGGCGGTCGTCGATCGAAGCACCGGCGTCATCGTGGACACGCCAAGGCGTACGAAGGCGCTCGCCCACGCGATGGCTGAGCTGCTCGGTGATGCCGATCGACGCGCCGCGATGGGGGCGCGGGCTCGTGAGCTCGCCACGACGCGCTTCGACTGGGACACCCTCGCGGGCGTCCTCTCGGCCGGTCTTGCGCCCTATGACCACTTCGAAGCAGCTGAGCGTGGGGCCTATGGTGTCGTGGGGGAGGGTGAGTGAGGCAGCGCGCAACGGAGTCGATTGTGGTGAACGCGCCGCCCCAGGATGTCTTCTCGGTGGTGATCGACGTCGAACGTTACGTTGAGTGGGTGAGCGAGGTGAAGAGCATCGAGGTCATCGAGCGCGACACCGTGGGACGGCCGCTCGAGGTCGAATTCCGTGCCGCGGCGTTCGGGCGCTCGACGACCTACGCCTTGCGCTACGACTACGACCGCGCGCCCGGCGAGCTCTACTGGTACCAGGCGGCGGGCGACATCACGGCTGACCTGCGCGGCCAGTACCGCTTCGAACCGATCGACGGCGCCACCAACGTCACCTATGACTTGGAGGTCGACCTCGCGGTCCCGATTCCCGCCTTCGTGAAGGCGCGCGCCGCGCACCGCATCCAGTCCGAGGCGTTGCGCGAGCTAAAGGATCGGGTCGAGTCCCTGCGATGAGTGAGATCGCGATCGGTATCGACGTGGGGGGGACCAAGGCACTGGCTGTCGTCGTGGACGCCAGTGGTCGGGTGCTCGACGAACTGCGCAGCGGCACACCCCATGAGCACGACGCCGATCCCGGCGCTCGCGCGGCCGAGGTCGTCGCCGACCAGGTCTTCGAGCTGAGCCGACG
>JAJZSM010000064.1 GCA_021849765.1 Actinomycetes bacterium
AGCTGGCGGCCGACCTCATCGGCGAGGATGACTGCGTCAGAGCGGTTGCTGAATGCGGTGAACAGTAGGTCGGGCACGGTCCTCCTCGTTGCCATGGTAGTGAACAGGCGAGACGGCGACGTTCACGGTGCTCGCCTCGTGCTGGTGCTTCGGCGCCGGTGCCGGCGTGGCACGCTCGGTCAAGTCCACCGCGTCCGCCACCGTCGTCGTACGCTCAGGGCTGGAGGTGTCTCATGTTCGAGAAACGTAAGGCGCGCGACGCGGCGAACGCCCTCGAGGACGCGACGTCGCAATGGAGCGCGCGTATCGCAGCCCTCGAGTCGTTAATCGGCGTCGTCGACGGTTCAAAGGTGCTGCCGACCAATGGCTTGCTGCTCAAACCCGGCGAAGTACTCCTCGGCCAAGTCCAGCAAGTCGGATTGATCCAAGAGCGAAGTGACGGCGGCCACTGGCAGGGTGCCTCCCAGGGATTCTCAATCCCGATCGGCTCGATCAAGGGCCATAGCGTCCGCTACCGTGTCGGTGCGACGCGCGGGCACTACGTGCAGGGTCAGCCACACCCCACGGCAGTCGACCACGGGACGCTCAGCATCACCGATCAGCGGATCGTCTACCAGGGGGCGACCAAGACCGCGGAGTGCCTCTTCACCAAGCTGCTCGGCGTCCAGCAGTCCGACGGGGCTCTCGTCATCTCCGTCTCCAACCGGCAGAAGCCCACGATCGTCCACGTCGGTGGCTCACTCGAGGACTGGGTGGCCGACCGGATCTCGATCGCGACGAGCCTCTATCAGGGCGACCGGGACGAAGTCCTCGCCCGCCTTCACGAACAGCGCGACGAGGTGGCGGCGGCCAAGCCCTCGGCGTGACCCGAACGGGGCTGAGCCGGGGTCGTCGACTTCGTGCGCCCGTCCCGTAACCTGAAGGTCGTGAGCAGGACCCGCTGGCGTGTGATCGTGATCGGTGCGGTGCTCCTCGCAGCGCTGGGCGTCACTGGGTTCGTGGCCCTGCGGGGCCCATCGGCACCGGCGGCCACCCTCCCACTCGGGTCACCGATCGGCGCAGTCTTTCATCGACCGATCGAACTCATGGGCGCCTGCAACGAAGCGAGGATCGATCACGGCCACGACGTGGACCCGCCCGGGCTCATTGATCAAGAGAACGATGAGTGCCTGCCAGCCCAACACGCCAAACGCGCCTCCGACGGTCGGTTGATCGGCTAGCTGACGAGCTGCCGCGAATGCGGATTCTCGCCTTACACTTGCCTCGTGAGCGAGCTTCGCGACCTACTGCGCCGTCCGTTCCCCGCCGCCCCGACCGAGACCGAGGCCCTACTCGGCGCGCTTCATCGCAATCGTCGCACCTTCGCGTGGAAGACCGGTGGCCTCGACGCCGCGGCCATGCGCGTGACCGTGGGTCCCTCCACCGTGACCCTGGGTGGGCTGGTCAAGCACCTGGCCTTCGTCGAGGACCACTACTTCACCCATCAGCTTTTCGGCCGGGCGTACCCGTCGGTGTGGTCGCCCATGCAAGAGAACGAGCACTGGGAGTGGACCTCGGCCGCCGAGGACTCGCCCGAAGAACTGCGCACCCTCTGGCTCGAAGCCGTTGCTCGCTCCGAGGCCGCCATTGAGGAAGCGCTCGCCCAGTCCGGTTTCGATCAGCCACTCGCGATCTCCAATTGGACCGAGGTCCCGAACCTTCGTCGCGTGGTCGTCGACCTCATCGAGGAGTACGCCCGCCACACCGGCCACGCCGACCTCATTCGTGAGTCGATCGACGGCTTGGTGGGCGAAGACGCACCCTAGGCGGTCCTACCGCGACCGGGGAAACTCGAACGCTCCGGCCGTGACTTGGTAGCGCCTTACGCGCACGTCGCCACCGGTCGCAACCGCGGGATCGCCGTCCTCAATCCGCTCGCTCGGCGAGTGAGCGCCCTAGGCGCTCGAGCGCCTCGCGCAGTATCGAGTCGGTAGTAGCGAAGTTCAGGCGAAGATGACCGGTCCCGCCAGCGCCGAACGCCGCACCGTCACTCAGGGCCACCCGCGCGTGCTCGAGGAAGTAGGCGGCTGGACCGCTCAGGCCCGTCATCTGTCCGCGCGGCGCGGCACTCGACGGCGGCAGCCCGAGAGCGCGAACGTCGAGCCACGCGAGATACGTAGCGTCACCGGGCCGGTAGCGCGCCCCTGGCAGTCGTTGTCCGACTAGATCCACCAACAAGTCCTGACGAGCGCGCAGGTCGTCGAGCAGTTCGTCGAGCCACGAGTCGGCACCGTTGAGCGCCGCGGACTGGGCGATCACTCCGAGGTGACTCGGACCGGGCACGACGCGGTGATTCAATGCATCGACCACGTCGCTCGCGTCCACGCCGGCCACGAGAACGGACGCGGGCGCACCGGCGAGGTTGTAGGCCTTCGAGGCGGACAACACCGCCACGGCCCGTTCGGCGCCGTCAAGGCTGAGTAGCGGCGTGAACGCCCCGCGTAGTACGAGCGGGGCGTGGATCTCGTCGGCGATCACTCGCAAGCCGTAGTGCTCAGCGAGTTCGAGCACGCCGGTCAGCTCGTCGCGCCGGTGCAGGGTGCCCGACGGATTGTGGGGATTGCAGAGCAGGTAGACCGGTCGCTTCGAGCGTGCTTGCGCGCGTTCGAAGGCGGCTTCGAGCGACCCGAGATCGAGGCGACCGTCGTCAGCGAGGGGCGCTTCTTCCACGACGCGGCCGCTGTTCTCGGTGTACGAGTAGAAGGGTGGATAGACGGGGCAGTTCACGACGACACGATCGCCGGGCTCGCTCATCACCGCGATCGCGGCCGCCACGCCGCTCATGACGTTGGCGACCGGTCGCGAACGAGAACCTTCGACGCCGCGCCAGCCCCAGTGACGATCGGCGAACGCGCCGAGTGCCTCCACGTAGTGATCCGCTATCGGATAACCGAGGTCACCGCGACGCACCGCGTCGACCAGGGCCCGCTCGATCGGCTCGGCGAGCGCCACGTCCATCTCAGCGACCCACAGCGGCAGCACGTCGGTGGGATAGTGGCGCCATTTCTCGCTCGTTCGCCGTTGCAGGTCCCCCAGGCTCAAGCTCGACAGTGGACGTGGATGGGTCATAGCGCTACGTCGACCTTACTGAGCGGTGCACACGCCCGCGAACCGCTGTGATCGACGAGGGAACGCGCCGTGCCGGACGAACGGGGGCACACCGCGGGCGCCGCACCGTCGCGTCGCCACCTCCGTACGCTGAGCAGGTGTCACTACCCTCAGTGCAGGTCGCGGCGATGCTCCTCACCGGCGGAGCGAGCCGACGGATGGGCCGCGACAAAACGCTCCTCATCGTTGATGGGCTCGCAATCGCCCGGCGCAGCGCCGACGTGCTCGCCCGCGTCGTGGCAACGGCGATCGAGGTTGGCCCTGGACACTCGGGCCTCGCCGCGACCCGCGAGGATCCCCCCGGTGGCGGCCCCCTCGCCGCGATAGCGGCGGGACGGCGATGGCTCCGAGCGAGGGGTCACGACGGACCGGCGCTCGTGCTGGCCGGTGACCTGCCCGCCGTGAGCGAGGCGCTGCTCGCCTTTCTCGTCGAGTACGAGGCGCCCGGCACCATACTGCCGACGGTAGACGGCCGCGTCCAGCCGCTCCTCGCCCGTTGGGGAGCGCGCGACCTCGACGAGGCGAGTGACTACCTGGAGCGGGGCGTGCGTTCGCTGCGCCACCTCGGTGAGCAAGCCGACGTGACCCTCCTCGACGAATCGCTCTGGGGCCAGGTCGCGTCGCGCGACACGTTCGACGACGTCGACACCCCCGAGGACCTTGCGCGCCACGGCATCGTGCCGTGATGGACCCCTCTGCAGACACCGGTCGCGTCAGGATTCGCTAGGCGGAGACCTCGCGCGCCAGGGCCAGCGCATCAGCGACGCTGAGTCCCGCGGCCGCCGCCATCCAGCACGCGATTGGAGCGGCGGTGCGATCGGACGCGTGCGCGGCGGTACCCGCCAGCGCGAGAATCGCGTCGCGTTCGGCGTCGGTGGGCGTCGTGACGCCGAGTCGCCTCGCGTAGCCGTCGAGCCAGTGTTGGGACGAGTTCACCACGACCCGATCGTAGCCACGACGACGGCTCCGATGGCGCTCGCTGGACGGCCAAGAGTGGTCGGTAGGATCGACTCACGTGCGGGGTGCGCCCCGCCCTGAGACGGCCGGGGGATCCAGTGAGCCGAGTGTCACCGCAACGAGACGTCGTCCGCGTGACCGTGGGCGTCGAGCCGACCCACCTTCGCGATACCCTCGCGGGCGAGGAGCCCCTCGAACTGCGCGTCGGCGGCCGTTCACTGGCGGTGACGATGCGTACACCGGGCGCCGACTTCGACCTCGCCGCCGGCTTCCTCGTCAGCGAGGGAGTGATCGCTGCCACCCGCGACCTGCTTGCGATGCGCTACTGCGCGGGTGAGGACGAGAACGGCGTGAACCAGTTCAACGTGCTCGACCTCACCCTCGCGAGCGACGTACCACCGCCCAACAGTGACGTGGCGCGCGCCTTCTTCACCACCAGCTCCTGCGGGATCTGCGGCAAGGCCTCCATCGACGCCGTGCGAACCCGGTCACGCTTCGATGGGCCCGACGCCTCGTTACGGGTCTCGAGTGCGACGCTGGCGTCACTGCCCGATCGTCTTCGCTCGGCCCAGCGCGTCTTCAGCCAGACCGGTGGCCTACACGCGGCGGCACTGTTCAGCGCGACGGGCGAACTCGTCGTCGCGCGAGAGGACGTCGGGCGCCACAACGCGGTGGACAAGGTCGTGGGCTGGGCGCTGCGCGCCGGACGACTCCCCCTCGGAGACTTCGTCCTACTCGTCTCGGGTCGCGCGTCGTTCGAACTCGTCCAAAAGGCCGTCATGGCGGGGATCCCGATGCTGTGTGCGGTGTCGGCGCCGTCGTCACTGGCGGTGGACCTGGCACGCGAGACGGGCATCACGCTGGTCGGATTCTTGCGCGGTGATTCGATGGTCGTCTACGCCGGGGACGATCGGGTCACAAGCGCCGTCGCGTAAGCCGGTCTATGCGTCGAGTCCCGAGGCGCGTTCCAGGCGGATGATGATCGACTTCGAGGTCGGGGTGTTGCTCGTGAGCGCGGTGGAGTCGAGAGGGACCAGCACGTTGGCCTCGGGAAAGTAGGCGGCGGCACAGCCGCGCGGCGTCGGATAGGCCACGGCTCGAAAGCAAGCCGCGCGGCGCTCGCCGTCGGCGTAGACGCTCACCAGATCCACGAGGTCGGCGTCGCGCAGTCCCTGTTCGGCGAGATCGGCCTCGTTCACGAAGACGACGCGTCGACCACCCTCGATGCCCCGGTAGCGATCGTCGAGCCCGTAGACCGTGGTGTTGAACTGGTCGTGGGAGCGAACCGTCTGCAGGATCAGGTGCCCCTCGGGAACCTCGATCGCGTCCAGGGCGTTTCGGGTGAACCGAGCCTTGCCGGTAGCGGTGTGAAAGGTCCTCGAGTCGTGGGGGCCGCGGGGCAGCACGAAGCCACCCGGCGCAGCGACGCGCTCCTCGAAATCCTCGAAGCCCGGGACGACGTGCTCGATGTGGCGACGAATGACCCGGTAATCGTCCGCCATCGCGCGCCAGCCCAGTTCCTCGCCGAAGAGCGCCTCGCCGAGACCCGCCACGATGGAGACCTCGCTTCGCAAGTTGGGCGAACCGGGAGTGAGGCGACCCCGGGACTGGTGCACCATCGACATCGAATCCTCGACGGTGACGAACTGCTCGCCGCTCGCCTGGTGGTCGCGCTCGGTCCGGCCCAGACACGGCAGGATCAGAGCCTCCTCGCCGTGGACGAGGTGCGAGCGGTTGAGTTTGGTGGCCACGTGCACGCTGAGGCGACACTTCATCATCGCCGCTTCGGTCACCGCGGTGTCGGGCGTCGCGGCGACGAAATTACCGCCGAGGGCGACGAAGACGTCGATACGCCCGTCGCGCATCGCCCGGATGGTGTCCACCGTGTCGTAACCGTGCTCGCGGGGCGGTTCGAAGCCGAACTCGTCGCCCAGCAGATCGAGGAACCAATCGGGCATCTTCTCCCAGATGCCCATCGTACGGTCACCTTGGACGTTGCTGTGACCGCGGATCGGCGATGGGCCGGCGCCCGGACGCCCGATATTGCCGCGCAGCAGAAGAAAGTTGACGATCTCGCGAATGGTCGCGACGGCGTTGCGGTGCTGGGTGATGCCCATCGCCCAACAGACGATGACACTCTTCGCGGCCGCGACGTCGTCGGCGAAGGCCTCGATCTGCTCGCGCGACAGGCCGCTCGCCGTCTCGATCGCGGACCACTCGAGCGCGCGCCACCCCTCGCGGGCCTCGTCGAAGCCGTCGCAATAGGTGTCGATGAAGTCCCGATCCACGACCGTCCCCGGTGCGCGGTCCTCGCGTTCGCACAGGACCTTGTTGACACCAGCGAACATGGCCAGGTCACCGTTCACGCGAACCGACAGGAAACGGTCGGTCAGCGCCGTGCCGCGGCCAATGAGCCCGCGCGCTCGTTGGGGATTCTTGAAACGCACGAGGCCAGCCTCGGGCAGCGGATTGGCCGACACGATGCGGGCCCCTCGACGTTTGGCGGCCTCGAGGGCGCTCAGCATGCGCGGGTGGTTCGTACCGGGGTTCTGACCCACGATCACGATCAGGTCGGCGTGATCGGTGATGTCGTCGAGGTTGACCGTGCCCTTGCCCACGCCGATGGTTTCCATCAGGGCCGCGCCGCTCGACTCGTGGCACATGTTCGAACAGTCCGGCAGGTTGTTCGTGCCGAGTCGGCGCGCGAGCAGCTGGAACAGAAAGGCCGCTTCGTTACTCGCTCGACCACTCGTGTAGAAAGCGGCCCGGTTCGCCGAGGGCATCGCCGTCAGACGCTCGGCGCAGAGGGCGAACGCCTCGTCCCACGAGATCGGCGCGTAGTGGGTCGCTGCGCGCGCGAGGTACATGGGCTCGGTGAGACGGCCGTGGGATTCGAGTTCGTGATCACTCTGCGCGCGCAGTTCCTCGACGCTGTACGCGGCGAAGAAGCTCCGATCCACTCGATCCCGCGTCGCCTCCCAGGACGCGGCCTTGGCACCGTTCTCGCAGAACTCCGCGTGGGAACGGTGTCCCGCCTGAGGATCAGGCCAGGCGCAACTCGGACAGTCGAACCCGTCGACCTGATTGAGCGAGGTCAACACCCGCGCGCCACGGCCCACACCCATCTCCGCGATTGCGCGCTTCAGTGACAGGCGCACCGCGACGCGCCCGACCGCAACCGACTCGGGCGGGTGCACTTCGACGGCGTCCTCAGGCTGCTCCACCATGTCTCACCGCCCGACGACACATCGTCACGTGACCCGTCTCACGGCGGCCCCCCAGGGGAACCCTACCGTGAGTCAATCGACGATGGTCCCGCGGCCTGCGCCGGCGAACGACCGGTAACCTCTGCTACGTGTCGTCCCCCTCGCACCACGGTCCCGACGCGATAACTCCCTACCGCGTCGCGCGAGGCGGCCTACGTCGATGATCACGCTCGAGGAGGCCCGCTCGCTCGTGTTCGCGAGCCTGAAGGTACTCGCGCCGGTGCGCCAACCGCTCGCCAACGCGATCGGCCTCGTCGCGGCGAGCACCATCGTGGCGACCGAGCCCGCGCCAAGTTTTACCAATTCGGCGATGGACGGCTTCGCACTTCGCGCCCACGACGTGACGACGAGTCCGACGCGGCTACGAATCGTCGACGTGGTCTTGGCCGGGCAGTCGAGTCCGATCGTCGTCGGAGCCGGCGAGGCAACGCGCATCATGACCGGTGCGCCCCTGCCGGCGGGCGCCGACA
>JAJZSM010000065.1 GCA_021849765.1 Actinomycetes bacterium
ATGTCGTAGAGATCGGCGACGACGTGCTTCTCGTCTCCGATCAGGGGAAAATTCAGCGCCGTTCCCTGGGTCTCGGCGATGTCGCCCTTCCACTTGTCGTGGCTCGTCACGTCATCGACTGACAAGCCGATGATCTTGGTGTTGCGCGCGTCGAACTCGGCCTTGCGAGCGGCGAAGCCGCCCAACTCGGTCGTGCAGACCGGCGTGAAATCCTTGGGGTGCGAAAAGAGGATTCCCCAGCTGTCGCCGAGCCACTGGTGGAATGAAATTGGCCCCTCCGTGGTGTCGGCCGTGAAGTCCGGTGCTACGTCTCCTAAGCGGATCGCCATGATGATCTCCTTCAGTGGCCCGTCCCCTGACCGGCCTCGCGAGGACATGTTAATGACGGCACTCGCGAATCCGGCAATTCTCTAGCGCATTAATAGGAATTTCTCAGCGACCCGCGCGCCTGTGAGACTGGGAGGATGACCCGTTCCGCGACCGTGGCCGCATTCGATCTCGACGGCACCCTCACCGAGGGGGGCAGCGTCTTCAAGTGGCTGGCCCACGTGGCCGGGCGACGCGCCACCTACGGCGCCGCCGCCCGCCTCGCCGTGCCCTTGGCGATCGGAGGGCTGCGCAGCGGCTCGACGGCCGACCGCGTGAAAGAGCACCTCTTTCGCGCCCTACTCACTGGTCGCGATGCAGCCGAGGTGATCGACGAGTCGCGCATCTTCGCCCACGAGCACCTCGAGGGCAAGGTTCGCCCCCTCACTCACGAGCGCCTGCGCTGGCACCTCGCCCAAGGCCACGACGTCGTGCTGGTCTCGGCCTCCCCCGAGATCTACGTGCGCGTCGTCGCCGATGAGGTGCGCGCTCACGGCGCCCTCGGCACACGCCTGGCGGTCGATCCCCTGGGCCACCTGACGGGCGGATACCTCGGACTGAACTGCCGTGGCGAAGAGAAGATGCGACGACTGCGCGAGTGGATCGAGGAGCGCCACGGCACCGACGACGTGTCGATCTACGCCTACGGTAATTCTCGCGGAGACCGGCGCATGCTACGCGGGGCTACGTATCCCTACAACGTGGGACGCCTCGGGCGTTTTGGGGCGCTTGGGCGCTTTCCGCGCCTTCGCAGGGCGTCGCCTACTGACGAATAGCGGGCGTGAGCTCGATGACGCCGCTGGCGCGACCGTCGTAGGACACCTGGAGCGTGGCCGCCTGCTCGCGCCATGCGAGCACGCTGCCGCCAGGTCGGTCCACCACACCGAGGTTTACCTCGTAGACGCCGTCAAGCAACGGCAGCTCCGCGACCTCGACGCCGATGCGATTCGAACCGGGAACTAGTGACACCGGTGAGGCCTGGACGTCGCTGCGACTGACCAGGAGACCGCCGCGGGTGAACACTTCCAGGAGGAAGAAGCCACTCACTGCGCGCTCGCTCGTCACGTCGACGTCGAGGTGCAGCGGAGTCCCGTGACGAACGAGGAATGAGCCGGTCGGCGATGTCACCGCGTCGATGTGCACGTCGACCGGTGCGCCCGGGGCGTCCGAAGTCGGCGCGTCACCGAGGAGATGCTCGCGAAATATACGCAGGGAGTCGGCCACCGGGCCGTCGGCGATCAGTTCGCCCCCGTCGAGGACGATGGCCCGATCGCAGATCGCGCGAACCTGGTCGGCCTGGTGGGTAACGAAGAGGATGGAGCGACCCTCGCGCTGGAAGTGGCGGATCCGGTCGATGCACTTAGCTTGAAATCGCTCGTCGCCCACGGCCAGCACCTCGTCGACGACCAGGATGTCAGGATTGACGTTGACCGCCACCGCGAAAGCCAAGCGCACGTACATGCCGCTCGAATAGAACTTCACCTGGGTGTCAATGAACTGTTCGAGCTCGCTGAAAGCCACGACGTCGTCGAAGATCGCGTCGACCATCTTGCGCGAGAAGCCCAACATCGATCCGTAGAGGTAGACGTTGTCGCGCCCCGAGAGCTCGTGCTGGAACCCCGCGCCAAGTTCGAGCAGCGCGGCGAGGCTCCCGCGTAGTCGAATCTCACCCGACGTGGGCTGTAGTACTCCGCAGATTGTCTTGAGCAGTGTCGATTTACCCGAACCATTACGACCGAGGATCCCCACGGTCTCACCGTCAGACACCGTGAAGTTGATGTGCGAGAGGGCTCGGAAGACCTCGGTCGAGCCCGAACGTGGGTGCAGGATTCTCTCCTTGAGCGACTGGTGTCGTTCGTGGTGGATCTTGAACTGCTTCGAGACGTCCTCGACCTCGATGACGTTGACCATCAGAGCTCCGACTCGAAATTTCCCTCGAGGCGGCCGAAGATCGTCACCGACACGAGAAAGACCAGGGCCATGATCGCGAGTAGTCCGAGATTGAGGTAAAAGTACGTCGACATCGGCCAGGTGGGGAGGATGTGCAGTGTCGCACCAGTGGTTGTGGACTTGACCGTGGTAGCGACGTAGAAGATTCGCTGGAAGGTGAGAATGATTAGGGTCACCGGGTTGAGGAAGTAGAAGTTCGCCAGACCATGGCTGTGCAGAGTCGCCGCGATCGAGTTCTCGTAGGAGTAGACCACCGGCGAGACCCAAAACCACAGTTGCAGCACAACTTCCATCAGGTGACGCACGTCGCGCAGGTAGACCGTGACCGCGGACATCACGATGGAGATCGACGCCGTGAGCAAGTAGAGCGCGAGGAACGAGATCGGCAAAATCCACAAGAAGCGCCAGGCCGGGGCGTGACCGACCACGGCGAGGAACACCGCGAGCACGCCGAGCTGGATGCCAAAGTAAATGACCGAGGCCCCCACGTTGGAGAGCGCCAGGATCTCTCTCGGAAAGGAGACCTTCTTCACCAGCCCCGCGCGATCCACGATGACCCCTGTCGAGGAACTGACCGCGGACTGGAACATATTCCACACGATCAGGCCCGAGAACAAGTACACCACGAAGTTCGGGATGCCGTTCTTTAGGAACACCGAGAACACTAGGAAGTACGTAGCGAGAGTCAGCGCCGGCGACAGCATCGACCAGACCAACCCGAGGGCCGAGCCCTTGTACTTGATCCGGATGTCGGAGAAGATGAGGCCAGTGAGTAGTTCTCGGCGCGCCAGCAAGTTGGTCAGTCGAACTCGCAGCGGGTCTCGCGCACTGACCACGCGAACCGGCGCGTCGTCGAGGTGACGGCGCTCGACTCCGGTTGACGGCTCAGACACTAGGCCCCTTGGCGAATGGCCGACCGATCGATGACCGCGTCGATGAAACCGTACTCGAGCGCCTCTTGGGCCGTAAACCAGCGGTCGCGGTCCGAGTCGGCTTCGATGCGATCGAGCGGCTGGCCGGTGTGAAAGGAGATGCGTTCGGCGAGCATCTTCTTCATGTAGACGATCTGCTCAGCCTGGATCGCGATGTCCGACGCTTGACCCTGCATGCCGCCGGCCGAGGGCTGGTGCATCAAGATGCGACTGTGGGGAAGGGAGAAACGCTTGCCCGGGGCGCCGGCGCACAGCAGAAACTGGCCCATCGAGGCCGCCATGCCCACGCAGATCGTGCGAATGTCGCACTTGACGTACTGCATGGTGTCGTAGATCGCCAGGCCGTCGGTCACCGATCCCCCCGGAGAATTGATGTAGAGGCTGATGTCACGGTCCGAGTCTTCGGCCTCGAGGAGCAGCAATTCGGCACAAATGCGGTTGGCCGCGCTCTGGTCGACCTGGGAGCCGAGAAAGACGATGCGCTCGCGAAGGAGCCGCTGGTTGAGATCATTTGCACCCAAGGTGTCACTGTTTACCATGCGATCAATCTAGTGCCGGGTCCCGCACGCGCCTCCGACGATGTCTAGAGTGGTGGTCTCGCGGGCGTGGCGGAATTGGCAGACGCGCTGGTTTTAGGTACCAGTTCTTCGGAGTGTGGGTTCGAGTCCCGCCGCCCGCACCACACTCGCTGCGCGTCTGCTAGAGTAGTTTGACCGATTCGCCGCGCTCTGCGGTGGAGACCGATTCGACCGTGACATTTCGAGTTGGTTTCACCAACTCATAGGAGTCACAATGTCCGTATCCTTCGCCGATCTCGGCGTCCCGTCCCACCTCGTCGCGCGTCTGAAGGCCCGCGGCATCAGCGACGCCTTCCCCATCCAGGAGGCCACGCTGCCCGACGCTCTCGCCGGGCGCGACGTCGTCGGCAAGGCCGCCACCGGCTCGGGCAAGACCCTCGCCTTCGGCCTGCCTCTCATGGCGCGACTGGGCAAGGCCCGCCCCCGCCAGCCCCTCGCCCTCATCCTCGTGCCGACGCGTGAACTCGCCGCCCAGGTGCAAAAGGAGATCTCGGGTCTGAGCGAGGACCGTGGTCGTCGGATTATCTCGATCTATGGCGGCACGTCCTACAACACCACGCGCAAAGCACTCAATGCAGGCGTCGACCTCGTCGTCGCCTGCCCCGGCCGCCTCGAGGACCTACTCGAGCAGCGCGCTCTCGACCTGTCGGCGGTCACTACCGTCGTCGTCGATGAGGCCGACCGCATGGCCGACATGGGCTTCCTGCCCGCGGTGCGACGCATCGTCAGCCAGACCGCGAACGAGCGCCACGTCATGCTTTTCTCAGCCACCATGGGCCCGGACGTGTCCTCACTAGTGCGCGAGTTCACCCGCGATGCCGCGATCCACGACGTGGTGGGTGAAGAGGCCCCGAGCGACGTCGACCACTACTTCTGGCGCGTGCCGCGCGACCAGCGCCCCCAGTTCGCCGCGGAAATCGTCAATCAGTACGAGCGCGCGATCGTCTTCACTCGCACAAAGCACGGCGCCGACCGCCTGGCCCGCCAGCTCGGCGAGCGCGGCATCTCCGCAGCCGCCCTGCACGGCGACCGTTCTCAGGCCCAGCGCGAGCGCGCGCTACGCGCCATGAAGAACGGTGAAGTCCAGGTCCTCGTAGCGACTGACGTCGCCGCGCGCGGTATCCATATCGAAGCCCTCCCGGTTGTCGTTCACTATGACCCGCCGACGCAGACGACCGACTACCTGCACCGCTCGGGCCGCACTGGCCGCGCCGGTGCCACGGGCGTCGTGATCTCACTTGTCGGCGAGGACGTCGCCAGCCAGGTCAAGCGTCTCCAGCGCACCCTGGGCCTCCCCATGTCCCTCGAGGGTCCGGCTGACGCGCCCGCGATGCGTCTCGGAGCAGTCGACGACGCCGAAGCCACCCAACGTCTCGACGGTACCAGCCCCAAGCCAGCCCGCGATTCACGCAGCTCACGTGACAGTGGGCCGCGCTCTAGTGGCCCGCGCACCTTCGTGCCACGCGACTCCGACGCCGGACGCGAACGTCGCAACGACGCCCCGCGCGAGCGCGGTGCGCGCGCTCCCCGACACGATCGTGCCACCGCCGAACGCCCCACTCGCCGCGAGGCGCCGCGCGAGCGCAGCGCAGCTTCCGTGGCGCGCTCGGGCGCGGGTCAGGCGACGGTGAGTTTCTTTAACGACTCCAAGGGATTCGGATTTGCCACCGACGAGCGCGGCGACGACCTGTTCATCCACTTCTCCAACATCATCGGTGACGGATTCCGCTCTCTCAGCCAGGGCCAGCGCATCACATTCGAAGAGGCCAGCGGCCCCAAGGGTCGCGAAGCCCGCAACGTACGCGTAGTGGGCGCCGGGGCGAGTTCTGGATCACGCCGTAAGTAAGGAGCGCCTGTGACGGACAAACCACTCGTCGAACCCCACATCGGACTCACCCCGAGCGACCTACTCATCGAGGACATCGTCGTCGGCGAAGGTGCGTTAGCCGAATCTGGAGCCACCGTCGTCGTGCACTACGTCGGCGTCGCCGCGTCAACCGGCGAAGAATTCGACGCCTCCTGGAACCGCGGCGACACGTTCAGCTTCCCCCTCGGGGCCGGCTACGTCATCGCCGGCTGGGACCAGGGGGTCGCCGGCATGCGCGTGGGCGGACGTCGGCGCCTCGTCATCCCGGCGCACCTGGGATATGGGGATCGGGGCGCGGGCGGCGTCATTGCCCCTGGCGAGACGCTAATTTTCGTCGTTGACCTCGTCGAGATCCGTTAGGGAACAAACCGCGTCGGCGAGTCGAGTGCCAGCAGGCGCTGATAGTCGCCGTAGCGCTCGCAGCAGACCTCGGCAAGCATCCGCAGTCGGTCGTTCACGTCAGCAATGTTCATCATCGCGAACTGGTCGAGAACAGACATCGGCGTGAGCGAACAGAGTTGCCAGCTACGCACAAGCGGATCCGCATCCATCTCGCAGTCGCGTCGCAAGCACACGTCGGTGTGGACCTCGCTCTGAAGAGCGCGCAACGAGCGAACCGCTGACTCGGCATAGGAGAGCAATGACAGGTCGATCTCGCCGTCGTCGATGCGCGGACGCACCGTGGCGCGCGGATACGGCGCGTCGTCCAACCAGCGCGCCACTTCGACGCAGCCCGTTCCTTCGACCATGAGAAGCGTCTGTCCGTTGGCGACCTGTCGCGAGTCGAGAATCTGCACGACAGTGCCCACCGACGTGCGTTCTTCTCCCCCGCCGATCTCGGATCCGCGCGAAATGAGGCACGTGCCGAACACGCCATCGACCAGGTCGTTCAACATCGCCTGGTAGCGCTCTTCGAAGACGCATAGGCCCACGACCTGATGGGGGAAGACGACCATGCCCAAGGGGAACATCGGCAGGTCCTTCGTCGTCACGAGGCCAGCCTACGGGCACTTACTAGAAGCGGCGCGGCTCTTCGGCGAGCATCTCAGCCAGTTTTCTCAGGGCGCGGGCACGGTGCGAGAGGTCGTTCTTCTCACTCGCCGAGAGCTCGGCGAGCGTGCGACCAAGCGCGTCGTTCGGGGCGAACACGGGGTCGTAGCCGAAGCCATTCGTCCCACGCGGCTCGCGCGTGATCTCGCCGTCGAGGATACCCTCAACCACGAGCTCGTCGCCCTCGGGCGACGCGAGGGCGATCACGGTTCGAAAGTGGGCACGCCGATCCAAGTGTGTCGCCATCTCGGCGAGCAACTTCTCGACGTTCTGGGCGTAGGTAGCGGACTCTCCTGCGTAGCGCGCGCTAAAGACCCCGGGCCGCCCGTCCAGCACGTCGACGAAGAGACCAGTGTCGTCGGCCACCGCGACGTGACGTGTCGCGGCGGCGAGTGCGCGCGCCTTGAGGAGCGCGTTGCCCTCGAGCGTGTCCTCGGTCTCGTCCACCTCACCCACATGGCTAGGGCGGGGAGCAACGTCGATGCCGAGCGCCGACAGGACGGCGGACATCTCCTCGGTCTTATGGGGGTTGGCCGTCGCGAGGACGAAGGATCTCATCGCGCTCGCGGCACTGGTGGCGTCGCGAGCACGTCGCGCTGGGCCGCGTGGATGGCAGTGATGCCGGCGCTCGCGAGATCGAGCAACACGTCAAGCTCTTCACGAGTGAAGGCCACGTTTTCCGCGGTTCCCTGAACTTCGACGAACCGGCCGTCGCTGGTCATGACGACGTTCATGTCAGTGTCGGCGCGCGAGTCCTCCTCGTAGGGCAGATCCAGCATCGCGACCCCGCCGACGACACCCACCGAGGTCGCGGCCACGAAGTCGGTCAGAGCGTGCTCGGTGATCTGCCCGTGCTGGACCAGGCGGGTGATCGCGTCGTGCAGCGCCACGTAGCCTCCGCAGATGGCCGCGGTGCGTGTCCCACCGTCGGCCTGGAGCACGTCGCAGTCGACCGTGATCGAGATGTCGGCCAGAAGGTCGAGGCGCGTCACCGTGCGCAACGAGCGCCCGATGAGACGCTGGATCTCCTGGGTGCGACCGGAT
>JAJZSM010000066.1 GCA_021849765.1 Actinomycetes bacterium
GGTGAGCGGTCTAGACGACCTGAGCGACGGCTTCGGGGTCCTCGCACGCGAGGTCCTCGCGACCGCGATCGAGACGGGGCGTCGGGCCGAGCCGGCCCACACGCTCGAACTCGACGACGGCCGTGAAGCGTCGGTGTGGATCGAGCGGGTCTAGACGCTCGCGTTGAGCTTGCCGAGCAGCGTAGACAGTGACTGGCGCTCGGCCTCACTGAGTCGACCGGCGAGCCGCTCGTCCAGGTAGGCGAGGTGGACCGCGAGCGCGTCGTCGAGTTTGGCGTTGCCGGCGTCGGTGATGGCGACGTGGATCGCGCGGCGATCCGAGGGGCACAGCGTCCGCTCGACGAGGCCGGCCTCCTCGAGCCGGTCGATCAATCGGGTGGTGCCACCCGTCGAGTGGACGATGGCGTCGGCGATCTGGTTCATCTTCAAGCGACCGTCGGGCGACTTGCGCAACTGCAACAACACCTCGAACCAGGCGAGGGGCAGTTCACACGTCGCTTCGAGCTCGACGCCAAGACCACGGGCCAGTCGGGCGTTGGTCTCGAGCAACAGACCGAACAACGTGACCTTCTCGTCACCCGATGGGCAGGCAGTGGGGTCGATCAACATACGCCAAGTATAGCAGATTCTTAGATTTGCAACTACTGTTTGACAAATAGTTGTAGATGCAACTATACTGGTGTCAACACAAACCAGTGTTCGTATCTAGGAGAGAAAACAATGAGCAACCTTCCCGCTCCCGGTGTTTACACCATTGACCCCACCCACTCGAGCGTCGGCTTCGTCGCGCGGCACCTCATCGCCGCCAAGGTCCGTGGGCACTTCACCGACTTCGCCGGCACCATCACCATCGGTGACTCGATCGCCACCTCGAAGGTCGAAGCGACGGTCCAGGCCGCGAGCATCACGACCGACAATGAGATGCGTGATGGTCACCTCAAGAGCGCGGACTTCCTCGACCTCGAGAACCACCCGACCCTGACCCTGACCTCGACGTCGATCACCGACAAGGGTCACGACAAGGTCGAGATGGTCGCCGACCTCACCGTACGCGGCGTGACCAAGTCCGTCACGTTCGAGGTCGAGTTCCTCGGCTCGGGTGCCGGCATGGCGCCGGGTACCACGGTCGCGGGCTTTGAAGCCTTCGCCGAGATCGATCGCCGCGACTTCAACGTCAACTTCGACGGCGCACTCGAGAACGGTTCCCTCGTCGTGGGTAACAAGGTCGTCTTGGAGCTCACGGTCGAAGCGAGCAAGCAGGACTAAGTCCTCGCACTGACTGAAAGAGCGACGAGGCCGGGGGCGTACGCCCCCGGCCTCGTCGGTACCATGGGGCTATGCACGAGCACGACGCGAAGGGGGCACGGTCAACGGTCGGGATCCTCGGCGTCGTGGCGACCGTACTGTCGATCTGGTGGTTCGCGCTACGCCCGCGGCGTCGTCGGCGCGGCTGAGTCGCCGTCGTACCGGTAGCGTGGACGTCCATGTCGTCCGCGTCCCTCGCACCGCTACGACACCCGAGTTTTTCCATCGCCCTCGCGGCGTCCTTCGTATCGTCGACCGGCACCTGGATGCAGTCGGTCGCACTCGGGATCTATCTGACCCAGACGACCCACAACACCCTGTGGCTGGGACTGGTGACGGCCGCCGCGTGGGTGCCGAGCCTCGTGGGTTCGCCCCTCGGGGGACTGGTCGCCGACCGATGGAACCGTCAACGATGGATCCAACTCAACAACGTGGTGATGACCCTCGCCGCTGCGGCATTGGCCGCGGCCGAGCTCACTGGTCACCTTGCGCCCGCTACGGCCTGTTACCTCGCGATCATCGAGGGACTCGCGAGCGCGGCGGCCTGGCCGGCGTGGCAGTCGCTCCTGCCCGATCTGGTGGATCGCCACGAGGTCCTCGCCGCGGTGTCGTTGTCCTCGGCGCAGTTCAACCTCGGGCGCGTCATTGGCCCGGTGCTGGCGGCGCTCGTGCTCGCGTTCGGTTCGCCGGGGTGGTGCTTCGCGATCAACGCCGCGACCTTCCTCTTCGTCGCGGTCGCCTTCCTCTTCGTCCGTAGTACGCCGCGGGCGCGAATCGATGCGCCGGTGCGCCTGTGGGGCGAGACCGTCGACGGCGCGAGGCGGGCGTGGTCGATCAACGGCTGCAAGTACCCGATCATCGCCGTCGCCGTGGTGGCGGTCACGGTCAGCCCCTTCATCGCCCTGGTGCCCGCGATGGCGATCGAGGTCCTGCGAGCGGGCAAGGTCGGCACGTCGTGGCTGGTCAGCGCCCAGGGAATCGGTGCGGTGGTGGGGGCGATGACCCTACCCGGTCTCGCGCGACGGACCTCGAGGGTGTTCGTGCTGCGCCTCTCGATCGCGGCGGCCGTCGTGAGTGAGCTCCTCTACGCGCTCGCCCCGACGCTCGAGTGGGCGATGGCGTCACTCGTCGTACTCGGTGCGGCCTACGTCGGCACGCTGACGGGCCTGATCACGTCGGTGCAGTTGCACGCGCCCGAGCGCGAGCGATCGCGGATCTTGTCGCTGTACACGCTCTCGCTCTCGGCCGCGTACCCACTCGGCGCCGTCGCGCAAGCGACGCTGGCGAGGTGGTGGGGTGTGCGCGAGGTGACGGGGATCGGTGCCGTCGTGATGGCGGTCGTCGTGGTGGGCGTCTCGATGACTCGGCCGTCGTTCTGGGCGCAGTTCGCCTCGGCCTCGAAGAGCGAGGCGCGATTGCTGGCAGACTAGACCAATGCCATTCATTGCCACGAACCCCGCCACGGGCGAACGCATCGCCGAGTACGCCGCCCACACGACTGAGCAGGTGGAGGCCCGTCTGAGCCTCGCCGCGGAGTCCTTTCGTCGCTGGCGCGAGACGCCGATCGCCCAGCGCGCGGCGCTGATGCGCACCGCCGCCGAACTGATCGAGGGAGAGATCCCGGTCATCGCGGCACTGATGACCGCTGAGATGGGAAAGACCTTCGCCGCCGCCAAGGGTGAGGCGTTCAAGTGCGCCTCGACGATGCGCCACTTCGCTGAGAACGCCGAGACCTACCTCGCTACCGAAACCATTGCCACCAGCGCGCGGCGTAGCGGCGTGCGCTTCGACCCGGTGGGACCGATCCTCGCGATCATGCCCTGGAACTTCCCGCTCTGGCAGGTGATCCGCTTTGGCGTGCCGACGATCATGGCCGGCAACGTCGTGCTGCTCAAGCACGCGCCGAACGTGCCCGGTAGCGCGTTGTACATCGAGGAGTTGTTCACCCGCGCGGGCTTCCCCGCCGGGGTCATGACGAACCTCTTCGTCGAGGTCGACGCGATCGAGGGCATCATCGCCGATCCCCGGGTCGCCGGTGTCACCCTCACGGGTTCTGAGCGGGCCGGTCGGTCGGTGGCGGCGTTGGCCGGCGCCCACCTGAAGAAGTGCGTGCTCGAACTCGGCGGCTCGGACCCGTTCATCGTCGGGGTCCACGCCGACCTGGACGCCGCCGTACCCAATGCCGTCACCGCCCGCGTGCAGAACAACGGCCAGGCGTGCATCGCGTCCAAGCGCTTCATCGTGGTGCGCGAGCGCGCCGACGAGTTCATCAGTCGATTCAGCGACGCGATGGCCGCCGTGCCCACCGGCGACCCGATGGACCCCGCCACCGTGCTCGGACCGATCGTGTCGGCGTCGCAGTTCAACCAGTTGGCCGACCAGGTCTCCTCATCGGTGAAGGCTGGCGCGGTTGTGCACGCGGGCGGCGCGCCCATGGAACGCGAGGGGTTCTTCTATCCCGCCACCGTCTTGAGCGACGTGCCGAGTGACTCGCGCGCCGCGAACGAGGAACTCTTCGGCCCGGTCGCGGTGGTGCACGTCGCGAACGACCTCGAGGCCGCGATCGCCTACGCGAACGCCACCCCGTGGGGACTGGGCGGTTCGATCTGGTCGACTGACGACCAAGAGATCGACGCGGTCATCGCGGGCCTAGATGTCGGTGTGGTCTTTGCCAACTCGGTCGTCGCTTCGATGCCCGAGCTGCCCTTCGGCGGCACCAAGAACTCCGGCTTCGGGCGCGAGCTCTCGGCCTACGGCATCAAGGAGTTCACCAATATCAAGTCCTTCTACGTGGTCTGATGGCGACCTACTACTTCGACCACGCGGCGTCCGCGCCGCGGCGAGACGAGGTGGCCGCGGCGATGGAACCGTGGGAACACGGCGTCGTCGGCAACCCCTCGGGTAGTCACCGCGCAGCGCGCGTGGCCCGTCGGGCCGTCGAAGAGGCTCGTGACGTCGTCGCCGAGTTCGTGGGCGCCGAGGCGGGAGGCGTTGTCTTCACCGCCGGTGGCACCGAGTCGTGCCAGCTGGCGATCGCGGGGGTGGCGAACTTGCATCGCCGCAACCACGACTCGACCACCATCGTCGTCTCGCGGGTCGAACACCACGCCGTGCTCGACGCCGCGGCGATGATGGCGCGGGACTTCCCGAGCGTCTCGGTGCGTTACGTCGAGGTCGACGCCGACGGCGTCGTGGACCTCGAGTCGCTGCGAGAGGTCGTCGGTCCCGACACCGCCGTCGTCAGTGTGATGACGGCCAACAACGAGACCGGCGTACGCCAACCGCTCGACGGCGTCTCGGCGATCGCCCACGGCGCCTTCGACGGCGGGTCCGTGGTGCACACCGACGCGGTCGCCGCGGCGCCCTGGCTGTATCTGCCGACGGTGACCGCGTCGGCCGACATGGTCTCGTTGTGCGCGCACAAACTCGGCGGACCGGTGAACGCGGGCGCCCTCGTCGTGCGAGGCGACGTCGCCTTTGACGCGCTGGTCCCCGGCGGCGGCCAGGAACAGGGTCACCGCGGGGGGACCGTGGACGTCGCGGCGGCCGTCGGCCTCGCCGCCGCAGTCCGAGCGACCGCTCGCGAACTCGACGAGGTCACCGAGCGCGTCGAGGCGCTGCAGGCGACGATGGTCTACGCCCTGTCACTACTGCCGGGTTGCACCGTCACGAGCGTCGGGGCGTTGCGTGTCGCGGGGACGGTCCACGCGACGTTCGAGGGTCTCGCGAGTGACGAGTTGCTCTTCCTGCTCGATCAGGCGGGTGTCTACGCGTCAGCGGCCGCCAGCTGCTCGAGCGGCGCGAGCCAGGCGAGCCACGTGCTCGAGGCCATGGGCGTCAGCGCGGACCGGGCCCGGGGATCGGTGCGGTTCTCCATGGGCGCCGAGACGACCGCCGACGACGTGGACGCGGTCATCGCCATCCTGGCGCGGATCGTGCACCAACTCCGCTGAACGGCCGCGGGGGTCGGGCTGGCAGACTGGTCCCGTGAAGATTCTGGTGGCGATGAGTGGCGGGGTCGATTCGTCGGTCGCCGCCGGACTGCTGCGCGACGCCGGACACGACGTGGTCGGTGCGACGCTCAAATTGTGGGGTGGCGCGTCGGATTCGGGTTGCTGCTCGGTGGCCGACGTCGATGACGCGCGACGCGTCGCGCAGGTCCTGGACATCGACCACCACGTCTTCAACTACACCGAGGAGTTCGAACGGCACGTCGTGGCGCCCTTCGTCGCCGGTCACGCCGCGGGCCTGACGCCAAACCCCTGCATCGAGTGCAACCGGCACATCAAGTTCGACCTGTTGATCGAGCGGGCGAATCGGCTGGGCTTTGATGCGGTGGCGACGGGCCATCACGCCCGGGTCGTCGAACGAGCCGGGCGGCCCGCCCTCGCGCGCGGCGCCGACCCGGCCAAGGATCAGAGTTACGTGCTGGGCTATCTGGGTGCCGCACAACTGGACCGACTGCAGTTACCAATCGGCACGATGACCAAGGATGCGGTGCGTCACGAAGCCGAGCGGTTGGGGCTTCGCACGTGGAACAAGCCCGACAGCCAGGACGTCTGTTTCATCGAGGCGTCACGGGGTCGCGAGGTGTTCCTGCGCAGTCGCATCCCCGTGACCGCGGCCACAGTCGTCGACCGTGCGACCGGTGATGTCCTCGGACACGTGGACGTGGCCGAGGTGGTCACCGTCGGGCAGCGCCGCGGCGTCGCCCCGGGCCGCGACGGCGAGCGCCGGTACGTGACGCGCGTGGATCTGGCGGCGGGGCGTGTCGAGGTGGACCGCCTCGAGGAGGTCATGGTCACCACGGTGCCGCTGGACGTCCATTCGCTGAGTACGACGGACACGACACTGCTCAACGGTGAGCGCGTCTGGGTCCAGACGAGCGCGCACGGTGTAGCGCGTCGGGCCGTGCTTGGCGGGCCGGACCATTGGTCGGTCGAGTTCGACGAGCCGATCCGTCCGGTCGCGCCGGGCCAGTCGATCGTCTTCTACGCGTTGGACGACCCCGACGTCGTTCGCGGCGCCGCGGTCGTGGCCCGGTCGTGAGCGACTCGGCCGAGCGAGCGGCGTGGTTACGCACGCAGATCGCGGCGCACAACGAGGCCTACTTCGTGCGCGATTCGCCGCTCATCCCCGACGCCGACTACGACGAGCTCGTGCGCGAACTGCGCCGCCTGGAACAACAGGACCCGTCCCTGGTCGTGTCCACCTCGCCGAGCCAGACCGTCGGCGCGGCGCCCGACAGCACGTTCCGGTCCATTGAACACAGCGAGGCGATGCTCAGCCTGGACAACGTCTTTGACGAGACCGAGTTACGGGCGTGGGCCGAACGAGTGTCGCGCGCCCTCGATCTGGACCCCGCGGCTATCGCCTTCGCGGTCGAGCCCAAGATCGACGGCCTGGCGCTCTCGATCCACTACGACGGCGGGCAGCTCGCGTGGGCGGCGACCCGCGGCGACGGGCGCACCGGCGAGGACGTGACCGCGAACGTGCGCACGGTGGCGAGTGTCCCGGATTGGATCGGTGCACGCTCGGGGGCGATAGACGTTCGTGGTGAGGTCTTTCTCACCAAGGCGGCCTTCCTCGAGTTGAACCGCGTGCAGCGTGAGCGCGCTGAGCGCGAGTTCGCCAATCCCCGCAACGCGGCCGCCGGCAGCCTGCGTCAGAAGAACGCGGCGGTCACGGCCGAGCGCGCCCTGTCGTTCCTCGCCTACCAGGTCGTCGACCGTTCGAACGCGCTCGGCGTGACGAGTCAGGGGGCGCTCTTGGCGGCCCTGGCGCAGCAGGGATTCCTCGTCGCCCAGGTCGCACGGGTTGTCGTGGGTGTGGACGCGATGGTTGAGCGGTCGTCGTGGTTCGAGGCGCACCGTCACGACCTGGACTTTGACGTGGACGGGGCCGTGATCAAAGTCGACGACTTCGCGCTTCGCTCCGAGCTGGGCTCGACGTCGCGGGCGCCGCGATGGGCCGTCGCGCGAAAGTTTCCCCCCGAGGAGCGCACGACACGACTACTCGCAATCGAGGTCTCGATCGGCCGTACCGGGCGGGCGACCCCCTTTGCGGTCCTCGAGCCCGTGGTCGTCGCGGGATCGACGGTGTCGCTCGCGACGCTGCACAACGCTGACCAGGTGGCGCTGAAGGACGTGCGCCCCGGTGACGTCGTGGTGGTGCGCAAGGCGGGCGACGTCATTCCCGAGGTGGTGGGTGCGGTGATCGACCCCACCGTCGAGCGCGGCGAGCCGTGGACGTTCCCGAGCGTGTGCCCCGAGTGCGGCGGCCCCCTCGTGCGACTCGGCGATGAGCGTGACAGCTACTGCGTGAATCCGAAGTGCCCAGCCAAACTCCTCCAGCAGATCGTCCACTTCGCGTCGCGCGGCGCGCTCGACATCGAGGGCCTGGGTGAGCAGCGCGCTGCTCAGTTGATC
>JAJZSM010000067.1 GCA_021849765.1 Actinomycetes bacterium
GGCGCGGTGTCGCGAGCTCGAGAACCCGCGTCAGGCCGTTTGGGGCGCTCACGATCGATTCGCGCGCCGCTGGGCCTCGTCGAATCCGTCGTCGAGCAGGACCTCGATGGCGTCGGCGGCCCGCTCGACGTCGGCCTCGAGTGCGGCGCGGCGAGCGCCGGTCTGGCGCTGCAGGACGTGGTCGGCCCCCTGCTCCTTCCGTGGTGGCTTGCCGACACCGATGCGCAGGCGACAGAAGTCCTGGGAACCCAGGGTCTTGGCGATTGAACGAAGTCCGTTGTGCCCGGCGAGGCCGCCGCCGCACTTCAGTTGGAGCCGGCCGGGCTCGAGGTCGAGCTCGTCGTGGACCACGAGCAATCGAGTCAGGTCGTCAATCGAGGTACGCCGCAGCAAGGGTGGTAGGGCGGCGCCTGATTCGTTCATGAACGTCGTCGGTACCGCGAGGGTGATCAAGCCCTGGGCCGTATCGATCGTGGTCGACATCGCCCGCTGACGCCGTTCGAGCGTGAGGCGACTCCCGCGACGCTGCACCACGAGACGCACGGCGTCGCCGCCCACGTTATGGCGACTTCCCGCGTACTCGTCACCCGGGTTGGCGAGGCCAACGATGAGCCAGGCGCTGGAACTGCCGTGACGCGTCGCGGCGAACGAGCGCCGCAGCGACACGGGACTACTCCGTCGCGACGGCGCCGGCCTTCGCGGTTCGACCGGCGTGGGTTGCGACCACCGCAATCGCCGGGTCGCCGACGGGCTCGACGCCCGCTGGAAGCACGAGGTCGGTGATTCGAATGGTCCCGCCGACGCGCAACTCGGTGATGTCCACGTCGATGTGCGTGGGGATCTGGTCGGGGCGCGTACGAAGCTCGAGGCTGAACAGCTGCTGGTCAACCTCCCAGTCCGCGTGTCGCACTTCAACGGCATCACCGATGATGTGCAACGCCACGTCCGCGACGACCGGCTTGGTCGGGTCGACGATCTGGAAGTCGACGTGCGCGACCGTGCCACGGACCGGGTGACGCTGGATCTCACGGGCCATCACCAGGAAGCGACGGCCATCGGCGTCCAGTTCGAGCAGTGTGTTGAGTCCCTGCTCGCCCGAGACGGCGGTGCGAAACTCCTTGGCGTTGACGGCCACCGCGAGTGGCTCAGAACCCACGCCGTAGACGACGCCGGGGATGGATCCGGCCGAGCGCAGGCGCCGCGACGTGCGCGAACCAGTCGTGCGACTCGTCGATGCGTTCAAGGTGACCTGCGACATGAGAACTCCTAACAGATTGCGGCCCAAACGAGGGCGGCACACAGGACGAAGAGTCTAGTCCGTGCGCGCCAGGGTGGCGAACCCGGGTCAGAGCAGGTTCTCACCGCCGAAGATGTCCGAAACCGAGGCATCCTCGAAGATGGCCGAAATCGCGTTGGCGACGATCGTCGCGACCGAGAGGATCTCCAACTTCTCGAAGCGCCGCTCGGGGCCGAGCGGCAGGGTATCGGTGACGATGACGCGGCTCACGGGAGCGTTGAACAGTCGCTCGACGGCGGGTGGCGAGAAGACGGCGTGGGTCGCCATCACCCAGATCTCATCGGCCCCGTGAGTCTTGAGCAGGTCACAGGCCGCGACAATCGTGCCCGCGGTGTCGATCATGTCGTCGATCAAGACGCAGTGGCGGCCACGCACGTCGCCAACGATGTGGCGGGCCTCGGCCACGTTGACCAGTCCGCGGGGCCTCGTCTTGTGCACCAACGCGAGGTCACAGCCCAGGTGCTGGGCGTAGCGCTCGGCGACCTTCACACGTCCGGCGTCGGGAGCGACGACGACGATGTCGTGGGGGTCGGCGTTGGCGTTGAGGTAGGCCTCGAGCACCGGCGCGGCAACCAGGTGGTCGACCGGGATGTCGAAGAAACCCTGAATCTGACCCGAGTGGAAGTCGACGGACAGGACGCGATTGGCGCCCGCGGTCTGGAGCATGTCGGCGATGAGCTTCGCCGTGATGGGCTCTCGGCCCGCCGACTTGCGGTCCTGGCGGGCGTAGCCGTAGTTGGGGATGACGGCGGTGATGCTCTTCGCCGATGCCCGCTTGGCGGCGTCAATCATGATCAGCTGTTCCATCACCGCGTCGTTGACCGGCGAGGAGTGCGTCTGGACGATGAAGACGTGGGCGCCGCGGATCGACTCGTCGAACCGGCAGTGGATCTCGCCGTTGGCGAACTCGCGCACGTTGGCCTCGGTCAACTCCACACCCAGTCGGTCGGCGATGTCCTTGGCGAGGGCGGGGTGGCAGCGTCCCGTCACGATTACCAAGCGGCGTTTCGCGAGCGACTCCACCGACCCAGCGTACAAGGTGCCGCGGGCCCGCCTAGAAAGGCCGGTGGGTCCCCGGAGCGACGACCTCGCCGGCGACGACCTCGCTGCCCGGTCCGAGCACGCTGAAGGACCCCACGGTCGCCGAGTCGCCGATAACCGCCCGATCGACCTCGACGGTGCCGAGTCGGACGTCTCGGCCGATGTCGGCGTCCGACACGTGCGCGTTCGGCCCGATCGACGAACCGACTCCCACGACGGTACGCCCCCGCAGCACCGTGCCAGGAAGGAGCGACACACCGGCCGCCAGTTCGACGTCGACGTCGATGTAGGTCGTCGCGGGGTCCCAGATCGTCACGCCGGCACGCAACCAACGTCGATTGATCCGTTCGCGCATCACCGACTCGGCCGCCGCGAGCTGCTCGCGGTCGTTCACGCCCAAAGCCTCCAGGGAGTCATCGAGCACGACGGCACGGGTGACGTGCCCCGCGTCGTGCAGCACCGACACCACGTCGGTCAAGTAGTACTCACGCTGGGCGTTGCGGCGATCGACCCGACGCAAGGCGGGGCCGAGCAGGCTCGCACGAACGACCATGATCGCGGTGTTGACCTCGCTGAGGCCGCGCTCGTCGTTCGAAGCGTCGCGTTCCTCCACGATGCGCTCGATGGAACCGTCGCGGGCCCGAACGATACGCCCATAGCCCGTGGGATCGGCCAGATCGGCGCAGAGCACGGTGATCGCAGCGCCGCTCTCGCGGTGGCGCTCAACCAGGTCGGCCATCGTCTCTCGACGCAGCAGCGGCGTGTCACTAGGCACGATCACCACGTCGAGGTCGTCCTCGCCGGCGACCTCCGTCACGGTGGGCATGGCCGCGGATACGGCGTGGCCGGTGCCCAGCTGCTCGAACTGTTCCACGAAGCGAACCGGCACGGCGCTTCGCCGCTCACCGAGCACCTTCTCCACCCACCGGGCCTGATGCCCGACGACGACGACCGTCGCGCGCACCCCGTCCAGCTCGGTCGCGTCCATGACGAAGGAGGCCAGCGGACGCCCACTGAGCACATGCAGCGGCTTAGGTCGATCCGACCGCATCCGCGACCCCTCGCCCGCTGCGAGAACTACGACGCAGGTAGGTCGATTCACGCCCTATTCTCTAGCACCAACGCCGCCGCGTTGTGCGTCGGCCCGGTCACGCGGCCGTCACGGTTTAATACCCCAGGGGGTATACTGGTCCCCGTAGCCGAGACGCAGAAGGAGCACCCATGGCGACCGTACAACTCACCGCCGATCGATTCGACGAGGTCGTCTCGTCCAATGACGTCGTCCTGATTGACTTCTGGGCCGCCTGGTGTGGCCCGTGCCGCACGTTCGCGCCGATCTTCGAGAAGTCCTCTGAGGCGCACCCCGACCTCGTCTTCGCCAAGGTCGACACCGAGGCCGAGCAGCAACTGGCCGCGGCGTTCAACATCTACTCGATCCCGACGTTGATGATCATCCGTGAACAGGTGGTGCTCTACGCCGAGGCTGGCGCTCTACCCGAGCGCGCCCTCGAAGAGCTCATCGGCAAAATCATGGAGGTCGACATGGCCGACGTCCACCGCCAGGTCGCCGAGCAGCGCGCCGCCGAGGGCGACGCGACCGAGCCAGCGGCCGAGTCGGCCGAGGTGTAGGTACTCGTCACCGGCGTCTTCTACGATGCCTGTGGTGGGTGGCTACGACTACAACGAGTTCGCGTACTTCCACGAAAACCTCGCGGAGTGGGGACTGGACGCGCCCATCCCACCCGTGCGGCGCTTCTTTGTCGCCGTCGACGGGCTGCGACAGGTCAGCGGACTGCGCTGGGGTGACGCGCCGCCAGAGCTCGTGCTCGTGCACGGCGGCGCACAGAACGCCCACACGTTCGACACGGTGGCCCTAGCCATGCAACGGCCCCTCGTGGCGATTGACCTACCCGGCCACGGCCACTCCGACGCCAGCCCCTCGGGGTTGGCCGCCTTTCGCAGTCACGCGAACGACCTCGCCGTGGCACTCCCTCAGGTGACCACACCCCCGCTCCCACTCGTGGGCATGTCGCTGGGTGGACTGACGGCGATCGTGCTCGCCGCGATGCGCCCCGACCTCGTCTCGTCACTGGTCCTCATTGACATCACCCCCGGCGTGAACGCGACCAAGGCACACCAGATCACCGAGTTCGTGAACGGGCCAAAGACCTTCGATGACTTCGACTCGCTGCTCGAGCGCACCGTTCGTTTCAATCCGACGCGATCGGTCTCGTCGCTGCGGCGCGGGATCTTGCACAACGCCATCCAGCGGCCCGACGGCTCGTGGGTGTGGCGCCACCAGCAGCATCCGTCGATTGACGTCGGTGAGCCCGACGCCGCCGACCTCTGGGACCTCATCGCGTCGATTCCGGCTCCGCTCACCCTGTTACGTGGGATGGCACCGGGGTCGGTCGTCGACGACGAGGACGAGGCCGAACTACGCCGCCGTCGACCCGACGCGACCGTCGTGCACGTCGCGGACGCGGGACACTCGATCCAGGGCGACGCCCCGCTCGAGTTGGCCGCGCTGCTCGAGCGGCTCTGCCCTCGACCCTGAATGCTCGGTGGCTGGCGGGGGAGGGCTCGAACCTCCAACCTTCGGATTCAAAGTCCGCTGTTCTGCCGATTGAACTACCCGCCACTACAGTACAAACGAGTCTTCGTGAATTCTTAACGAATCAACGCAGTCGGTTAATACCAACCAGCCACACTAGAGCCTGGCCCTACCGGTGAAAGAAGGCGACGTGACGACGGCCCCCAGCCCCAGTTCGTACATCGCGATTGTCGACGACGACGGCGCCATCCGGACTGCGCTCGGGCGGGCGCTGCGTATGGAAACCTACGAGGTCGGCCTGTTCGAGGACGGCGGCTCGGCCCTCAAATCGATTCAACTTCGAGCCCCCGACGCGATCGTGCTCGACCTGCAATTGCCCGACATCGACGGTCTGGAGGTCTGCCGGCGCATCCGCCGCGCGGGTGACGCGACCCCGATACTCATGTTGACCGCCCGAGACGCCGTCAACGACCGGGTCGCCGGCTTGGACGTCGGCGCCGATGATTACCTCGTCAAGCCTTTCGACCTGGCCGAGCTGCTCGCGCGGCTGCGCGCCCTGTTGCGCCGCCACAGCGTGAGCGACGGCGAGGTGAGCGTGCTGCGCTTCGAGGACCTCACGCTCAACCCCAACACCCGCGAGGTCTATCGCGGCGAGCGTCGCATCGAGCTGACCAAGATCGAGTTCGACCTGTTGGAGCTCTTCCTCCAACACCCTCGCCAAGTGCTCACCCGCGACCAGATCCTCGACCTCGTCTGGGGCTACAACTTCGACTCGGGCACGAACTCGCTCGCGGTGTACATCGGCTACCTGCGCCGCAAGCTCGAAGAGGCGTCAGAGCCTCGCCTGATCCAGACGATTCGTGGGGTTGGGTACGCCTTGCGGACCTCGTGACCTTCCGCTTCCGTGTCATCAGCGCCACGGTCGGGGTCGCGGCGATCGCCGTCATCCTGGCCAGCCTGGCGTCGTTCCTCACGACCCGTGACGCGCTGCTGCGCTCCGTGGACGAGTCATTGATCCAGGCGGCACAGTCCCCCACTTCCCACACCGTCGGCGACGAGAGCCGCGTGACCGGGGCCTACTTCGAGCTGGTCCTGTCCGGCGGCACGACGATCCCCACGTCGAACGTCCCTATCGACGCGACGATCCTCGCCATCGCGCGCGGTCACGCCGCCCAGACGCTGCGCACGGTCACGTTCGGCGGTGAGTCCTATCGCGAGCTCATCGTGCCATTGCCCGCCAAGTCGGTGGTGACCTGTCAGACCGGCCTCTGCACAATCCCAACCACCTCGGCCGAACTGTTCGTGGTCAACATCAGTGGCCAAGTCGGTGAGCTGCGCCACTTGGCGAGCACCCTCCTCGCGGTCGCCGCCGGCGGTCTGCTCCTCGCGCTGGTGCTCGGCCTCCTCATCGCGCGCGCGGCCCTGCGCCCGCTCGAGACGGTCACCAACGAGATCGAGGAGGTCGCCGAGACGAGTGACACCTCGCGGCGTATCGACGAGGGCGGGGCCGACGAGCTCGGACGGCTCCGACGGGTCTTTAACCGGTTGATGAACTCGGTTCAGTCCAGCGAGGACCTGCAGCGCCAGCTCGTCGCCGACGCCAGCCACGAGCTGCGCACGCCGCTCACGAGCCTTCGTACCAACGCTCAGGTGCTCTCACGCGCGAACGAGCTCGCACCCGACGACCTTCGCCAACTCACCGATGACATGGTGACCCAGGTGGACGAACTCGCCGCGCTCGTGACCGATCTCGGCGAGTTGTCGCGCGGTGATCGCAGCGAGGGTCGCGTGGAACAGCTCCGACTCGACGAGTGCGTGGACGAGTGCGTGGACACCGCGCGCACCTACGCACGGATCAAGGACATCACCATCGACGTCGAAGTCACCGAGTCCCTGGTCAATGGCCGACGGGACCGGCTCATGCGGGCGATCAGCAACCTCTTGACCAACGCCATCAAGTTCACACCCGAAGGTGGCCGAATCGTGGTTCGCTCCAACGACGGTGTCGTCACCGTCGCGGACACGGGTCCCGGGATCGCCGCTCATGAACGCCCCCACGTCTTCGACCGATTCTGGCGTTCGGCCTCGGCCCGATCGCTGCCCGGATCAGGCCTCGGACTCTCCATCGTCGCCCAGGTCGTCGACGAGTTCCGCGGCACCGTGCGCGTTGACGAGGACCCCGAGCTGGGCGGTGCGCGCTTCACCATCGTCCTACCGACCGCCCAAGACGACGCCACCGCCTGATTTTGACGAGTTTCTTACCTATCGCTCCCACCCCGCTTAGCGGTGGGTGTCAGACTTTCTCTCAAGGAATTCCTTATGCGCACCTACGCTCGCACCCCCCAACAACGTGACCGCCGCTTCGCCCGGGTCCGCACGATGACCCAAGCCGTCCTCATCGGCTCGGGCGTCGCGTCGGGCGCGTTCGTCGGGTACGCCGCGAGTACCGCCAAGCCGGTGGTCGCCCTGCGGCCGACCACGACGTCCTCACCCACGACGACGACCCCACCCTCATCGACCGCGACCCAGACGCCCAGCAGCGTCTACACGCCGCCGACCACCGCCCCCGTGACGACCACGACGACCTGCTACACCACGCCATCGGGCTCCACGGTGTGCTACTGATCGATGCAG
>JAJZSM010000068.1 GCA_021849765.1 Actinomycetes bacterium
GAGTACTCCTCGCCCGAGTGCCGTTCGCCACTCGAGGCCGTTCGCTTTGACGTCGCCGGCGAGGAGGTGCTGCGACGGGCACAATGCTTCGCCAACGAGTCGCTCGACCCCGCCCAGGCGATCACCATCTACAAGAACAATTCCGACGGCAAGGGCAACTCCTACGGTTGCCACGAGAACTACCTCGTGGCGCGATCGGTCGAGTTCGGTGACCTCGTGCGGGCCCTCGTGCCGCACTTCGTCTCGCGTCAGATCATCATCGGCGCCGGCAAGGTGGGCGTCGAGACCGATCGGCCCCGAGGTACCCGCCCGGCCTTCCAGGTGAGCCAACGCGCCGAGTTCTTCGAGGAGGTTGTGGGCCTCGAGACGACACTGAAACGTCCCATCATCAACACCCGAGACGAGACCCACGGTGACGCCGAGCGCTTCCGGCGCCTCCACGTGATCATCGGCGACGCCAACCTCAGCCAGTACGCGACCGCCGTGAAGCTCGGGGCGACGGCGTTGTTACTCGCCGCCCTCGAGGACCAGGGGCTGCATGGGTTTCCGGCCGCACCACGCGACCCGGTTCGAGCGGTACGCGCCTTCGCCGCGGACGCCACGCTGCAGACTGCGGTCGACTGCGTCGACGAGCGGTCGCGCACCGCTTGGGACTTCCAGGATGAGCTCTGGGCCCTGGCCGATCGCTACGTCGCCGATCACGGCGGGGACGCCGTGGCCGATCACGACGAGGTCCGCTTCATCATGGATCAGTGGCGCGAGATGCTCGACGGCGTGCGCGACGACCCCGCTACCGTCGCTGATCGGGTCGACTGGGTGGCCAAACAGCGCATCGTCGAGGGCTACCGCGATCGCTACGAACTTGCCGAGGATGACGCGCGTCTACGCGCGATCGACCTGCAGTACCACGACCTGCGTCCCGGTCGGTCGTTGGCGGCGCGCGTCGGACTGAGGCGGCTCTTCGACGAGGACTCCATCGACGATGCGGTCGATGAGCCGCCGGGTTCCACCCGGGCGTACTTTCGGGGCCAGTGCGTCAAACGCTTCCCCGAGGCCATCGCCGCCGCGAATTGGGACTCGGTGGTCTTTGACCTCGGCGACGGGCCCCTGCAGCGCGTACCCATGCCCGACCCCCTGCGCGGCACCGCCGCATTGACGGCCCACCTCTTTGAAACGAATTCGACGGCCATAGACCTGTTGTCCGCTTTGGGCGGGTAGAACTAAGGACATGGTTGAACAAGAACGGATACAGAAGCAACGAGTGACACGCCCGACGGAGTCGGCGCCCGAGGTCAACGTCGACACGTCCAAAGGCGAGCAGCTGAAGGCTGATTTGGACGACTTGCTCGACGAGATCGACGAAGTCCTCGAGGAGAACGCCGAGGAATTCGTGCGCAACTATGTCCAAAAGGGAGGCGAGTAGATGGGGCTGCCCCTCTTCAGCGCGAGTGACGATCCCGGTCCTTCGTTCCTCCACTTCGCCCTACGTGCCGGACTAGTAGAGAACCCGTCGGGTTCTGGCGTCGAGGGGCGCCACGCCACCACGGTGATCGCCGTTCGCTACTCCGGCGGCGTCGTCATGGTGGGCGACCGTCAAGCCACGAGCAACTACATCGCGAGTCGCGACGTGCGAAAGATCGAGGCGGCGGACCGCTTCACGGCCCTCGCGATCTCGGGGAGCGCCGCGCGCGGGATGGAATTCATCCGCATGGCCCAGCTCTCCTTTGAGCACTACGAGAAGATGACTGACACGTCGCTCAGCCTCGAAGGCAAGGCCAACTACCTCTCGCCGATCATCCAGCGCAACAACCTCGGTAGCCCGCTCATGGTGATCCCGCTGCTCGCCGGCTGGGACCCCAGTCACCGCGACGGACGGATCTTCGAGTACGACGGGGCCGGCGGCTGCTACGAGCGGCGTGATTTCGCGACGATCGGCTCAGGTTCGCCCTTCGCCGAGAGCGCGCTGCGCTTGGGATTCCGCGCCGACCTGGACCGCGAATCTGCCCTCGAACTCGGCGCGCTCGCCATCTACGAGGCGGGGGACAACGATCCGAGCACGGGAGGCCCCGATTTCGTTCGAAACCTCTTCCCGATGATCATCACGCTCGACGAGAGCGGGTTCACCGAGCTTCCCGCTGAAGAGGTCGAGGCGCGATTCGTCGCCATCAACGAGCGTCGCACCCAGAGCCAGGGCATCGCGGGGGGTTCGCTGCGATGAGCAACTACTTCTACGTCTCGCCCGAACAGCTCATCAAGGACCGAGCGGAGTTCGCCCAGAAGGGCATCGCCCGGGGTCGCTCGATCGTCGCGGCGATCTACGACGTCGGCGTGCTGATGGTCGCCGAGAACCCGTCGGCCTCGCTCAACAAGATCTCGGAGATCTACGACCGGATCGCCTTCGCGGGTGTGGGGAAGTACAACGAGTTCGACCGACTGCGCGAGGCGGGCATCCGCTGGGCCGACGGCACCGGCTTCACGTATTCGCGTGAGGACGTCGACGCGCGCGCGCTCGCGAACTACTACGCCCAGCACATCGGGGACATGTTCACCGAGGGCCAAAAGCCCCTCGAGGTCGAAGTCCTCGTCGCCCAACTGGGCACGGCGATCCGCCCGACGAAGCTCTTTCGCATCGCCTATGAGGGGACGATCTCCGACGAGCCTCGATTCGCGGTCCTGGGCGGGGACGCCGAGACGATCAAGGGGCGCTTCAGCGCCTCTGAGACGGATCTCGAGCCGCTCGACGTGACGCTGCGCAACGCGGTGGCCGCCCTCGCCGGGGCCGATCGCGCCATCGACGTGGCCGACCTCGAAGTCTGCGTGCTACAGGACACCGGAGGCCGACGAACTTTCTCCAGAATGACCGACGAACGAGTCGCGGCACTGCTCGGGACGTGAGCTGATGCTGCGGCGGATCTTCGGCGTCGAAACAGAGTACGGGGTTACGTTCTCGCTGCGCGGTCAACGACGACTCAGCCCCGACGAGGTCTCCCGCTTCCTCTTTCGCAAGGTCGTCGCGTGGGGGCGCTCGAGCAACGTGTTCCTGGAAAACGGTAGCCGCCTCTATCTCGATGTGGGGAGCCACCCCGAGTACGCGACCGCGGAGTGCGACACACTCAGTGACCTGGTCGCCCAGGATAAGGCGGGCGAGGCGATCCTGCGCGAACTCGTCTCCTACGCCCAAGAGCAGCTGACCAACGAGGGAATCCGCGGCGACATTTTCCTCTTCAAGAACAACACCGACTCTTCAGGTAATTCCTACGGGTGCCACGAGAACTACTGCATCGAGCGCTTCGATGACTTGACGCGCCTCGAGCAGGTCTTCATCCCGTTCCTGATCAGTAGGCAGATCTTCGCCGGGGCGGGTAAGGTCGTCACGACACCGAGGGGCACGACGTACTCCATGAGTCAGCGCGCCGAGCACATCTGGGAGTCGATCTCGTCGGCCACCACGCGCAGCCGACCCATCATCAACACCCGTGACGAACCCCACGCCGACCCCGAGCGATATCGCCGACTGCACGTCATCGTCGGCGACTCCAACATGAGCGAGTTCGCGACCTTCGTGAAGGTGGGCACCGCGTCGGTCGTGCTCGCGATGATCGAGGACCGCACGACTGTGCTACGCGACTACAACCTCGCCTCGCCGATCAACGCACTGCGCGACATCTCCTATGACCTGTGGAGTAAGGAGCCAATCAAGCTCGTGTCGGGACGCGACATGACCGCGATCGAGATCCAAGACGACCTGTGCGAGCGCGCCGAACAGTTCGCGTCGAGCCGTGACCTGCCGGCCGACCAGGCCCTCGCAGTGCGCCTCTGGCGTCAGATGATCGACGACTACCGCGCCGACCCGATGTCCCTCGCCGACCGCGTCGACTGGATCGCCAAGCTGCAGATCATCGAGCGCGAGCGCGAGCGCCGCGGCCTCGCCCTGAGCGACCCAAAAATCGCCCTCATCGACCTGCTGTACCACGACACCAGCGTCGAACGCGGCCTCTACTACCGCCGCCAGCAGCGGGGACACTTCCGGCGCGTGGTGAGCGACGACGACATCGCCCGAGCCGCCACCGAAGCGCCGTCGACGACGCGCGCACGCATGCGCGGCGCCTTCATCCGCGCGGCCAAGGAGTGGCGACGTGACTACACCGTCGACTGGGTACACCTCAAGCTCAACGATGAGATGCAGCGCACCATCCTCTTGAAGGATCCCTTCAAGAGCACCGACGAGCGATTCCAACGGCTGCTTACGTCGATGGAGCGACGAGACGCCTAGAGGGTGGCCGACTAGCCTTACGACGTGCCAAACGATCCCGTCGAACCCTCGGCCTCTGACGTGCCCGATGCCGGGGACCCCATCGAGACCATCGTGAAGGCGGTGGGCAAACCCCGCCGCCGGCGTCAATCCCTGTTGGAATGGGTGATCATCCTCATCGTGGCAGCGGGGGTGTCGTTACTGCTGCGCGCCTACGTCGTCCAGACGTACTGGATCCCCTCGGCGTCCATGGAACCGACGCTCATGATCGGTGATCACGTTCTCGTCTCCAAGCTCAGCGTGACCTGGGGCACGATCAACCGCGGCGACGTCGTGGTCTTCCGCGCCCCCAAAGCGGCCCACGTCGCGTGTCAGGATAACCTGCCCATCTACGTCAAGCGGGTGATCGGCCTGCCCGGTGACCACCTCACGTCCAAGGGCAACACGATCTATGTCAACGGCAAGCCGTTGCACGAGAACTGGCCCCACACTGAGCCGCTGGGTTCGCCGATCGGCAACGTGACCGTGCCCGCGCACTCGTACTTCATGATGGGCGACAACCACGCCGACTCCTGTGACAGCCGATCGTGGGGGCCGCTGCCGGCGAGCGCCATCATCGGCAAGGTCTTCGTCCGTATCTGGCCCCTCTCACGGATCGGGCCGGTCTAAAAGCGTCCCGCACGCCCCCCTACAATGGGGGAGTGTTCAGCCTGAGCCCGATCAAGATCATGGTCATCGTTGCCGTGGTCCTCTTGTTGTTGGGTCCTGACAAGTTGCCCGAGGTCGCGCACAAGCTCGGCGCCAGTTGGCGTGCGATCAAGCGGATCCAGGAGCGCGTCGAAGAGGAGGTCCGCGAGGTGATCCCGGACTTGCCGAGCGCGGGTGACATCGCCCGGGTGGTTCGCAGCCCCGTCAACCTGCTCAACGAGCTCGCCAACCGCGCGGACCTGCGAGATAGCATGACCACCGCCGCCGACGTGACACCGACCGATGTCACCGAGCCGGTAGCCGGCCCACCACAACCCAAAGAGACTCGAACGTCCCCGCCGAGCCCGTTGACGACTCCCGTGTCGCCCCGGCCGGCGCCGACCCCCGATGACTCGTCTCCTATCGATCCATCGCTGAACTGATCTGACGTGTCGAAATTCCGCAAGGCCGAGTCCGGGATGACCCTGGCCGAGCACCTCGCCGAGGCCCGGCGGCGCTTCTTGATCTCGTCGGCATCGATCATCGTGCTCGGCATCGCGGCGTTCATGCTCTACTCGCCGATCCTGCGCATCCTCCAGCAGCCCTACTGCCACGCAGAGCCCGGCCATTGCCTCTTTCTCGTGACGAACCCACTCGACGGACTGACCCTGCGCATCAAGATCGCCTTCTTCGGGGGACTGCTGTTCGCCTCGCCCATCGTCTTTTGGCACGTCTGGCGATTCATCACGCCGGGCCTGAAGGCCGCCGAGCGGCGATACGCGGTGCCCTTCGTCTCGGCGTCCTTCGCCTTCTTCGCCGCCGGCGTGGTCGTCGCCTACTTCAGTTTCGGCCACGCGATCAAGTTCCTCCAGTCGATTGGCGGCAGCACGCTGGTCTCGTACTACAACCCAAACCAGTACCTCAGTCTCTTCGTGATGATGATGTTCATCTTTGGGGTGACCTTCGAATTCCCCGTGGTGCTCGTCGCACTCGAGCTCGCGCGCATCGTGACGCCGCGTCAGCTGCTGCACTCGTGGCGCTACGCACTCATCGCGATCACCATCGCGGCGGCGGTCTTCACCCCAAGCGGCGACCCCCTGTCGATGCTCGCCCTCGCGGTGCCGCTCACCGCCTTCTACTTCCTCGCCATCGGGGTCGGCAAGATGCTGCGTCGGTGAAGCGCGACCTGCGAGCCACCTTCGTCGACGAGCTCGGCTTCGGCCTTGACGACTTCCAGCACGCGGCGCTCGACGCCGTCGACCGGGGCGTGAACGTCCTCGTCAGCGCCCCGACCGGTTCAGGTAAGACGATCATCGCCACCTACGCGATCACCCGCACGACCAACGGGGCGCGTCGGGCCTTCTACACGACACCCCTGAAGGCCCTCTCGAATCAGAAGTATCACGAGCTCGTCGACCGTTTCGGCGCCGATCGGGTCGGCCTGCTCACCGGCGACACGTCGATCAATCGCGGCGCCGAGATCGTCGTGATGACCACCGAGGTGCTGCGCAACATGCTGCTCACCGATTCGGGCCAGCTGCGCTCACTCGGACTGGTCGTGCTCGATGAGGTCCACTACCTCCAAGACCCCTATCGCGGGGGCGTCTGGGAGGAGGTGCTCATCCTCACGCCTCCGTCGATCCAGTTCGTCGCGCTCTCGGCGACCGTCGGCAACGCGACCTTCCTTGGGGAGTGGCTGACCGAGGTCCGCGGTCACACCGAGGTCATTATCGAGAAGGAACGGCCGATCACCCTGCACAATCACGTGGCCGTCGTACGCCGGGGCCAGACGACCGCCGAAGTCGAGGACCTGCTCGTCGAGGGTCACCTCGCCGACGGGGCTCGGCGCATCGACAACCTGATGAAGGCGTCGCGCAAGTTCCGCCCGGGGCCCAAGTGGCACGGTCCGCGCTCCTCGGCGCCGCCGCCGCCCTTTCGGACCCCGCGGCGAAGCGAGCTGCTCAACGCGTTGGAGGCGAACGACCTACTGCCCGCCATCGTCTTCATCTTCTCGCGCGCGGCCTGTGACGACGCCGTCGCCCAGTGCCGTCGTGACGGACTACGCTTTACCACGAGCGACGAGCGCGCCGAGATCGAGCGAATCGCTGAGCTTCGCCTCTCGAGCTTCACCGACGACGACCTGCGCGCCCTCGAGTACGCCGACTTCCTCGAGGGGCTGATCCGTGGCCTGGCCGCCCACCACGCGGGCATGGTCCCGGCCTTTCGCGAGATCGTCGAGGCCTGCTTCGAGCGCAATCTGCTCGGCGCGGTGTTCGCGACCGAAACGCTCGCGCTCGGGGTGAACATGCCCGCGCGCTCGGTCGCTCTCGAACGCTTCACCAAGTACTCCGACGCGGGCCGTCAGTTCCTCACGAGCGCCGAGTACTCCCAGATGACCGGTCGAGCCGGGCGTCGAGGACTTGACGACGAGGGTCACGCCATCGTCTGCTTCAGCCCCGACATCGCGCTGTCAGACGTCGGACGCGTCGCACTGGCCACACCG
>JAJZSM010000069.1 GCA_021849765.1 Actinomycetes bacterium
GCGAATCGCGCGCGGTGAGGTCGACGTCGTCGTCGGCACGCACGCGTTACTTACCGAGGACGTCACGTTTCGCGCCCTGAGCGTGGTGGTAATCGACGAACAGCACCGCTTCGGGGTCGAGCAGCGGGCGATCCTGCGCGCCAAGGGGTCGAACCAGTCCGGGATCGACGCCGTGCCGGATTTGCTCGTCATGACGGCGACCCCGATCCCGCGGACGGCGGCGATGGTGCTCTTCGGCGACTTGGAGCGTTCCGAGCTCGATGAGCTGCCCCAGGGGCGCGTGCCCATCGAGACCGTGTGGGCCCGTTCGGCGGTCGATCAGGACGCCTGCTGGCGACGGGTGCGTGAGGAGGTCGCCGCCGGCCACCGGGCGTACGTCATCTGCCCACTGGTCGAGGAGTCTGAGCGGATCGAGGCGGCGAGTGCGGTCGAAGAGCACGCGCGACTCGCGCACCACGAGTTGGCCGGGCTGCGCGTGGGGTTGGTGCACGGCCAGATGAAGGGCCCGGACAAGGAGGCGGTGATGAACGACTTTCGCGCCGGTCGTCTCGACGCGCTGGTCGCCACCGTTGTCATCGAGGTCGGCGTCGACGTGCCCGAGGCCACGGCGATCGTGATCGAGGACGCGTGGCGCTTCGGACTGGCCCAACTCCACCAGCTTCGTGGCCGGGTCGGTCGTTCGGACCTCGCGAGCTACTGCTACCTGCTCGGCGACCCCCCGTCCCCAGACGGCATCACCAGGCTCGAGGCGCTCGTCGATTCGTCGGACGGCTTCGTGCTTGCTGAGGTCGACCTCGCCTTGCGCGGGGAGGGCACAATCCTCGGATCGCGCCAACGCGGGCCCAGCGATCTGCGACTGGCGTCGCTGACCCGCGACGGCGACCTGCTCGAGGCGGCCCACGAGGTGGCGGGCCGGCTCGTCACCGACGACCTCGTCGATCAGCCCGAACTGGTCGACGAGTTGCGTCTCTTCGTGGACGACGACGAGGCCGAGTACTTGTTCATGTCGTAATACCACGTAGCCTGAGTGGGTGCGAGTAATCGGTGGTGTGGCCCGCGGTCGGCCGCTCAAGGCCAAGATCCCCTCGACGGTTCGCCCGACGACGGACTACGCCCGCGAAGCGATCTTCTCGATGCTCGAGAGCCGCGGTGGATTGAGCGGGTTGATCGTGGCGGACCTCTACTGCGGATCGGGCGCCATGGGCATCGAGGCCCTGTCACGGGGGGCGGCCCAGGTGTACTTCGTCGACGCCGACCCCGAATGCCTGAACGCCGCTCGCACGAATCTGGCGTCACTCGACCTCGCCGGTGAGGTCCATTTCGTGCGCACCAGCCTGCCGGGATGGCGTCCGCCGCTCGCCTTCGACCTGATCGTCGCCGACCCGCCGTACGGTCCGCTGGACGTCGCCTCGCTGCTCGAAACCGTGGCCGCCGAGCGTGTCATCATCGAGAATGACCGGTACGCTGACGCCCCCGTGGGCTGGACGGTCACCAAAACCAAGCACTACGGCACTACGCTCGTAACGATGTTGGAACCGAGCGAGCAAGGGGCCCCATGACAGTCGGTCTCATCCCAGGCTCCTTCGATCCCTTCCACAACGGGCATCTGGAGGTCGTCGAGCGGGCGTCGCACATCTTCGACGAGATCGTCGTCGCCGCGATCCGAAACCCCCAGAAGTCCGAACCGATGTTCGACCTGGACGAGCGCCGCGAGATGATTGCCGAGAGTTGCGCGCACATTAAGTCGGTGCGCATCGTGTCAATCTCGACGCTCCTGGTCAACGTGGCTAAAGATGTCCAGGCCACCGCGATCGTGAAGGGGCTGCGGGCCGTGTCGGACTTCGAGAGCGAGTTGCAGATGGCTCAGATGAACCGTTCCTTGTCGGGCGTGGAGACCCTCTTCCTCCCTACGAGTTCGAGCCACTCCTTCATCGCGTCGCGCCTGCTGCGCGAGGTGGCTCGCTACGGTGGCAACGTCGACGCCTTCGTGCCGGCCTGCGTTGCGACCCGACTCCGAGCGAAGATGGAGGCACAGCGGTGACGTCCTTTGACGGGTACGACCCCGACGAGTTTGCGGCCGAACCCGCCCGGCATGCGCGTCGCGACATCGAAGCCGACCTTCGTCAGTTGATAGACCTGATCAGTGCCGCGAAACAGATGCCGTTATCCAACTCGGCGCTCATTCCGCGCGAAGAGGTGCTCGGACTCTTAGACGATGCCCTGCGAGACCTGCCCGACGAGATACGCGAGGCGCGCTGGGCGCTGCGTGACCGTGAGGAACTCATGGCCGCCGAGATGCACAAGGCCCAGCAGCTCATGGACCAGGTTCGCGCCGAGGCCGCGCGCATGGTCGACAAGACCGAGATCGTGCGCCAGTCGCGGTTAAAGGCCGATCAGATCATTGCCGAGGCCCAGGCCCAGGCGCGCCAGATGATCAACCAGTCCGAGGACTTCATCGACGGCAAGCTCGGCAACTTCGAGATCGTGCTCGAGCGGCTCTTGAAGACCACCCGCTCGGGGCGCGAGCGGTTGAGCTCCCAGGGTCTGCCGACCTCGCTGCTCGACGCGCGCGCCACCGAAGGCGACTTCTTGAGCCCTGAGCCGACCCCGGCGCCGCCCGAGGAGCCGACCCCGGCGGATTCGTCCTTCTTCGACCAAGACGCCTTCTAGGGCTGTGGCCTCGCCGTATCTCGTCGCCATCTCGCAGTTGGTACGCAACAGCCCGGCCACGCTGTCGGTCACCTTTGACGCGCCCTTTGACGAGGGGCGCGAGTTTGAGCCCCGTGGCGCGGGGGAGACTGACGTGGCTTCGGATGCCCCCGTGCGGGTGAACCTTCGACTCGAGAGTTTCAGCGGTGGCCTTCGCGCCACGGGTACCGTGGCGGCGCCCTGGTTCGGGGTCTGCCGGCGCTGCTCCAAACCCATCGAGGGCCAGGTGGAGGCGAGGATCGACGAGCGCTTCGTGCTCGAACGGGGCCCCGAGGACGACCTGGCGTATCTCTACGAGCACGACGAGGTCGACCTCGCACCATTGGTGCACGACGCGGTCTTCCTCGAACTCCCGCTGGCACCGGTCTGTCGCGACGACTGTCAGGGTCTTTGCCCCTACTGTGGAATCGACCGGAACGAGGCGTCCTGCGACTGTCGCGCGCCGTCAGACTCACGCTGGGCTACACTTGACGGACTTCGATTCGCGGACGAGTCCGACGAATCGAGCACCGAGTGACGGCTCGGCCGCTCAAAGCGAAAGAGATGATCGATGGCTGTACCCAAGAGGAAGACAAGTAAGGCCCGGACCCGGAGCCGCCGCGCGGCCAACTGGCGCCTCGAGCTCCCGGCACGCAGCGTGTGCCCGCAGTGCGCGACCGCCAAACTGCCCCACATCGTGTGCCCGAACTGCGGTTGGTACAAGGGTCGAGTCGCCGTAGAGGTCAACTGAGTTGGCGCTGCCCATCGCCCTGGACGCGATGGGCGGTGATTTCGCGCCGGCCGAGATAGTTGCCGGAGCGCGCCGCGCCGTTGACGAGTTGGGGTTGCGCGTCACGTTGGTCGGCGTGCCGGACTTGCTCGGGGACCCGATGGGCCTCGAGGTGGTCGCCTGCAGTGAGGTCATCGCGATGGACGACGACCCCGCCGCGAGCGTGCGCACGAAGAAGGACTCGTCACTGGTGCGTGCGGCCGAACTGGTGCGCGACGGCAAGGCGAGCGCAATGGTCTCGGCGGGCAACACGGGCGCGACGATGGCGTCGGCGCTGCTGCGCATGGGCCGTCTGCCCGGCGTCATCCGCCCTTGCATCGCTATTCCGGTGCCCAATCCCGGTCACCACCCCTCAGTGCTCGTCGACGCCGGCGCCAACGCCGAGTGCACGCCTGAGATGCTGGTGCAGTTCGCCACGATGGGAGCGACCTTCGTCGCCGCCCACTTCGACGTGAGTGATCCCTCGGTCGGGCTGCTCTCGATCGGTGAGGAGTCCTCCAAGGGCACCCCGCTCGTCAAGGCGACTCACGAACTCCTCGCGTCGTCGGGGCTGCGCTTTGCCGGCAACGTCGAAGGGCGCGACCTGATCCCCTGCCCGGTGGACGTCGTCGTGACCGATGGTTTCACCGGCAATGTGGCGCTCAAGACCCTCGAGGGATCGCTCAAGTTCGTCTTCTCGACGATGCTCTCGGTCTTTGGCACCAACGACGAGACACGCGCGGCGGGCGATGCGCTGCTGCCGCACCTGCTGCCGATTGTCGGCGCCCTCACCCCGGACAATCAGGGCGGTGCGATGCTGCTCGGGCTGAACGGCATCTGCGTGATCAGCCACGGTTCCTCCAACGCCACCGCCATCATGAACGCACTGCGGGTTGCGGCCGAGATGGATAGCGCCCAGGTCGTCAACCGACTGAGGACGGCGATTAGGCCTGATCCAGTCCAGTAACTCCGTGCGGGTTGTCGCGAGATAAGTAGTCTTGACTTCGAGGCAAAGGAGAGTCCATGACTGCGGACGTCGCACCACCACCGCTGGACCGTTCGGCCATCTTGGAACTTGTTCAGCACGAGCTGGCCGAGATCCTCGAGAAGCAGCCCAGCGAGATTCCTGAGGATGCGGCCTTCGGTGACCTCGGGGCGGATTCGCTGGCGCTGATCGAGCTCGTCGAGGCGCTCGAGGAGCACCTCGCAGCCCAAGTCGCGGGCTTCCACATCGATGACGAGGACCTCGAGGGTCTGACGTCGGTCCATGACGCTGTCGAGTACGTGGCGGCAAAATTACAAGTGTCCTAACGGAGTCTGGCCAGTTGCCCTCATCGCGGGACACACTGGCGCAGCGACTGGGGCTGCGCGCCGATAGCGCAGTCCTGCTCGTGGCGCTCACGCACTCGAGTTACGCCGCCGAGCACGGGTGCACGTCGAACGAGCGCCTCGAATTTCTCGGGGACGCGGTCGTGGATCTCGCGATCGCCGACCTGATCGTGACGGAGTATCCGGCGCTCGACGAGGGGTCGGGCTCGCTCGTCCGTTCACGGGTCGTCAATGAGGAGGCGCTCGCTGAGGCGGCGACGCGTCTGGACCTGGCACGCTACCTGCGCGTCGGGCGAGGGGAGATCAAGTCTCGAGGGCTCCAGCGGCCGTCGATGCTCGCCGACGCCTTCGAAGCCGTCGTCGCGGCCATCTACCTGGAGCGTGGCTATGACGCCGCGCGGGTCTTCGTGTGCGAGGTACTCGGGACGGAGGTGGCGATTGCCGCGCGCGACCCCGATGAGGTCGACCCGAAGACCCGCCTGCGCCAGTGGGCCGAGGCGAGCGGGCTCGGGACTCCGACGTACAGCGTCAGTGCCAGTGGGCCTGCGCACGCGACCACCTTCGAGGCCGTGGTGACCGTCAATGGCGAAGCGCGCGGGGTCGGTCACGGCCGGTCCAAGAAGAGTGCAGAGTCCGAGGCCGCGCGAGCGGCGTGGGAGGGTCGAGGCGATGCCTGAACTACCCGAAGTCGAGACCGTCAGGGCCTCGCTCGCGCGAGACCTCATCGGCAAGAAGATTAAGTCCGCCACGGTCACCAATGGACGTGTCGTGCGGCGTCACAAGTCGGCCAAGGACTTTCGAACGCTCATCGAGGGGCGAACCGTGAAGTCGGCCGAGCGACTCGGCAAATACCTCGTGTTCGCCCTGGACAACGGACACCACCTCGTGGTGCACCTGGGCATGTCGGGGCAGTTGCTGCGCGCGAAGAGCCCCAAGATCCCCAAGCCCAAGCACACGCACGTCGACTTCACCCTCACCCCGGCCGGAGAGTTGCGTTACGTCGACCCTCGCACGTTCGGCGAGCTCTTCGTCTCGGTGCCGCCCGAGGAGGGCGTGACCGTCGAGATCTCGAAGTTCGCGAGGCTCGCGATGGGTGGTGATGGTCTGGGCGTGCGTCGACGCGTCCCCGAGTTGGCCCACCTCGGCATCGACCCCCTCGAGGACCAGATCGGCTGGGACCGCTTCGCGGCGATCCTGCGCAGCCGCACGACGCCGCTCAAGGTCGTGCTCACCGACCAGGACATCATCGCCGGGCTCGGCAACATCTACGCCGACGAGATCCTGTTCGCGGCCGGTCTGCGCTACGACCGGCCCGCCGACTCGTTGTCCACCATCGAGATCCGTCGACTTCACCGGTCGATGACCGAGATACTGACCGAGGCGATCAAGTACGGAGGTTCGACGCTCGCCGATGAGCAGTTCGTCGACCCCGACGGCAAGCCGGGGACCTATCAGAACTACCACCAGGTGTATGGCCGAGAGGGTCAGCCCTGCTTCCAGTGCCGTCGCTTGATCGAACGGACCGTGGTGCGGGGCCGAGCTACCTTCTACTGTCCGAACTGTCAGGCCTAGGGCCGGGCGGGGCCGGCGAAGGTTGGTAGCGTCTACCCGTGTTTCTTAAGCGACTGACCATGAAGGGCTTCAAGTCCTTCGCTGACAATACGGTGCTCGAGTTTGAACCCGGGGTCACCGCGGTCGTGGGCCCGAACGGTTCGGGTAAGTCCAACGTCGTCGACGCCGTCACCTGGGTGCTTGGCGCCCAGAGCACGCGGGCACTGCGCAGCGCCAAGATGGATGACGTCATCTTCGCGGGGACCGCCAACCGGGCGGCCCTCGGACGAGCCGAGGTGTCGCTTACCTTGGACAACGCCTCGGGCCGCCTGCCCGTAGACGGTGCCGAGGTCACCATCTCACGGACCCTCTTTCGAAACGGTGACTCCGAATACGCCATCAATGGCACCGTCTGTCGACTGCTCGACGTCCAGGAGCTGCTCGGCGACTCCGGGGTTGGACGTCAACAGCACATGATCATCGGCCAGGGTCAACTCGACTCGATCCTGAACTCGAGTTCGGAGAGTCGACGAGCGGTGATCGAGGAGGCGGCCGGGGTGTTGAAGCACCGTCGCCGCAAGGAACGCGCCGAGCGCCGACTTTCGCAGACCCAGGAGAACCTGGAGCGCCTGGGCGACCTCGTGCGCGAGGTGCGCCGCCAGATGCGTCCGCTCGAGCGCCAGGCGGCGTCGGCGCGCAGTTACGCCGACGTGGAGCGAGAGCTTCGAGCGGCTCGCATGACCCTCTTCGCCGATCGCCGCCAGTCCTTCGACCGCCGAGGGGCCGAGGTCGAAGCGGGACTGACCAACGCGAAGCGCGACGAGGAGACGGTTCGCCGCGAGCTCGTGGTCCTGGATGCCCAGGCCACAGCCACGGCCGCGGAGATGGCGAGTCGGCGCGAGGAGATGCTCGCCTCCACCCTCGGGGCGCTGCAGGGGCTCGCCGAGCGCGCCCGTGGCACGAACTCGGTCATCCGCGAACGCGAGCGCGCCCTTCGCGTGGCCCTTGACGCCTCGGCCGACGAGAACGTGATCGCCACGCTCGAGGCCGACGCGGCGCGGCTTGACGCGGATCTGGT
>JAJZSM010000070.1 GCA_021849765.1 Actinomycetes bacterium
GCTCACCCCGATCCGCCCCATCGGTGAGCGTATCGCGGTCTGGCACGAGCTCACGGGCAAGGAGATCGGCTTCGTGCGTCTCGACCTCGCCGAGGAGTACGACCGCTTCGAGGCGCTCTTGCGCGATCTCCAGCCCGACGCCATCGTGCACTTCGGCGAGCAGCGCGCCGCGCCGTATTCGATGCGTAACATCGCGGCGAAGCGCTACACGGTCGACAACAACGTACGCGGCACGCACAACGTGCTCGCGGCGATCGCCGAGACGGGACAGGACATCGCGCTCGTCCACCTGGGCACGATGGGCGTCTACGGCTACGGCTGGTCGGGCTCGGCCCCCATCCCCGAGGGTTACCTGACGGTGAAGGTCCCCACACCCGACGGCGAGATCGATCGCGAGATCCTGCACCCCGCGAACCCCGGCTCGGTGTACCACCTCACCAAGACCCTCGACCAGTTGCTCTTCGCCTTCTACACCTCGAACGACCAGATCCGCATCACCGACCTGCACCAGGGGATCGTCTGGGGAACCCAGACACCCCAGACGGCTCGCGACGAGCGCCTGATCAACCGCTTCGACTACGACGGTGACTACGGAACCGTGCTCAACCGGTTCTTGATGCAGGCGGCAATCGGCCACCCGTTGACGGTCCACGGCACGGGCGGCCAGACCCGCGCCTTCATCCACATCCGTGACACGGTGCGCTGTATCCAGATCGCCCTCGAGAACCCGCCTACGCGCGGCGAGAAGCCGAAGGTCTTCAACCAGGTGACCGAGACCTATCGCGTGCGCGACCTCGCGACGCTGATCTCCTCGATGACCAACGTCTCGGTCGCCAACCTGCCCAACCCCCGACGCGAGGCCGTGGAGAACGAACTCAACGTGAGTCGCGACCAGTTCCTCGCGCTCGGGCTCAACCCCACGATGCTCTCCGAAGGACTCCTCGAGGAGATCCGCACTATCGCCGAGAAGTACCGGGATCGGGCCGACACGACCAAGATCATCGCGCGTTCGACGTGGCGTAAAGGCATGGAGACCTCGCCGGACCTGGTCGAGCACTAGGCGGCGTGTCGCCGGCGCACGTGTGAGACTCCGTCTATGAGCAAACTCTACGAGTACGTGCGTCACCCCCGGGCCGACGAGTTGCGCGCCAGCCGGCCCGTCAAGACCGCGGACCTGCGACGCATCAAGCACCCGAACCCCGTGGTTCGTTTCAACGCCCGCTTCGGACTTCGCATCACACTCGTGATTGGCACCATGTGGGCGGCGTACATCTTCACGATCCTGGCGCTCCTCGCCCTGCCCTCGGCGATCAAGCAGGGCACGTACTTCGTCGTGGTGTGGCTCTCGAGCAGCTTCTTGCAGTTGGTCCTGTTGCCGATCATCATCGTCGGCCAGAACATCCAGGCCGCGGCCGCCGACAAGCGTTCCGAGGAGACCTACAAGGACGCCGAAGCGGTGCTGAAGGAGTCCGAGGAGATCCAGAAGCACCTGCTCGCCCAGGACCAGGCGATCTCGGAGATCGTCGCGCGCCTCGAGCGGCTCTACACGCACTTCGGGGTGTCGGACGGCCCCGTTGACGCCTCGTCGTGACACTGCTGACCACGACCACGCTGGTCAACCTGCACCGGGGCGCGGCACTACCGGCCGCGCGAGTCGTCGTGGTGCTGGTGCCCCTGGCGCTGCTCGCGATCTTCCTCTGGCTGCGCCGGCGGCCATGAGGTCGCGGCGCGCGCGCCGGTTGCGGTGGTCGTCGGGTCTGCTCGCCACGGTATTCGTCCTGAGCGTCGCCCCATCGCTCGGCGCGTCGACGAACCCCGCATTGGCTAACGCCCGACTGACCCCCGGGGCGACGAATCCTGCGGTGACGCCGTCCACGATCCGCTCGACGATCTGCGTCGTGGGTTACACGAGTCGCATCCGGCCCGCGGAGTCCTACACCGAGGCGCTCAAGTTCCGTCAGCTCGACAGCGGCTACAACCTGCGCGGCGACACCCACGCGCGCGATTACGAGGAGGACCATCTGGTGCCCCTCGAGGTCGGCGGGAGTCCGAGCGCGGTCGCGAACCTGTGGCCCGAGCCGCGCCACCTCCTCTGGGGCGCGTCGCGCAAGGACCGCCTCGAGGGCGTGCTCCACGAACTGGTCTGTCGCGGGGTCGTGGCGCTGCGCGTCGCCCAGCGTGTCTTCGAGACCAACTGGATCGCCGGGTATCGCCGCTACGTCGGGTAGTTAGCGAGCAGGTCCTTGGCGATCGCCACGACCTGCATCTCGTCGGTGCCGGCGTAGATGCGCAGCACCCGTGCGTCGCGGCTCAGTTGCTCGACGCGGTATTCGGTGACGTAGCCGTTGCCCCCGAAGACCTGGATGGCGTCGTCGGCCACCTGGCAGGCCGCTTGGGCGGCGTAGAGCTTCATCGCCGACGCCTCGGCCAGGCTCGCTACGACGCCGTCGTGGGAGCGTTCGAGGTGGGCGAAGATCATCTGACGCACGTTCTGGCGAGCGACCGCCATCTGGGCGAGTTTCAGCTGGACCAGCTGGAACTCGCCAATCGGTTGACCCCAGAGGGTTCGGGTACGGGCGTACTCGACGCTGAGGCGCAGGCACTCCTCGATCACCCCGAGGGCCATCGCCGCGACGCCGGCGCGCTCGGTGACGAAGTTGTCGCGCGCGCTCGCACGACCCCCGCCCTCGGGCGTCTCGGTCTCGCCGAGGAGCCGATCACGACCGACGCGCACGTCGCTCAAGAAGACATCGCCCGTGGGTGAGGCGTGCTGGCCCATCTTGCGCATGGGGGCCGACTGTTCGAGGCCCGCCATACCCCGATCGAGCACGAAGGTGAGTACCGGGCGCTCGCGCGGGTCTGTGCTCGAGCCGTCGTCTAGCTTGGCGTAGACGACGAGCGTGTCAGCGAACGGCCCGTTGGTGATCCACGTTTTCTGACCGTTGAGCACGTATTCGTCGCCGTCGTGGCGCGCCGAGGTGCGCATGCCGCCCAGAGCGTCCGAACCCGAGTCCGGCTCGGTGATGGCCCAGGCCCCGACCTTGTCGAGGGTGAGCAGGTCGCGACCCCACCGCTCCATCTGGGCTGGAGTTCCGAGACGGTTGATCGTGCCCGCCGCGAGTCCCGTGGAGACCCCGAGTGAGGTCACAAGTCCTGGACTGACCCGGCAGAATTCGATGGTCGCGAGGACGCTCGGTGCCGGGTCACCCGAGCCCGGCGGGCGTTCACCGCCACGCTTGCGCGCGAGGGCGCGCTCGAAGGACTCCGCGGCCGCCTCGCGCAACCCGAAGGTCCGATAAAACGCGCGCAACACCTCGTAGGGTGCGTCGCCCTCGTGCTCGAGCCCGTCGAGGCGCGGGCGGACCTCGGTGTCGACGAAGCGGCGCACCGCGTCGATGATGGCCCGATGCTCATCGGACCACTCGTACATCAGAAGTCCCGACTGACCAACTTCAAGGTGTTGCGGTCGGTGTGCATGATGATGGTCGGCCACTTCTTGTGCTCGATGACCGAGGTCTCGTCATAGGAGTAGGTGTCGTCCGTGACGGTGACCGTCACGTCGAAGCGGGTGGTCTTGGCGATGTCGTCGAGGTACTTGTTCGACAGGATGCCGTAGGTGTTGGACCCGAGGACAGCCTCGAGTTGGAAGGTGGTGGCGTCGGCTTCAGCCGTGCCGCCGGCGATCAAGGTCGAGGCCCGCGGAATCATGAAACAGCGCATGACCTGCTTGGCGGCGGCGTCCCACATCCAGTAGCCGATCTCGGTGTGGAAGGGGTTGTCCTGGCCCGCACGGTAGGCCGACATGCGGTAGTCGAGTCCGTAGAGGTGCTGTTCACCGTTGTCCACCGGTCCGAAGGGCTTGAAGAGGACCGACTCGCGGAACGGTGTCTCTTCGATCTTGCCGTCTTCGTTGTGGTACGAGACGTCCAGCCCGTCCCATCCCGACTCCCACGTGCCCACGAGTCCGCCGAGCGGACCCCACTCTTCGTACGCCATAGTTCCTCCGGTTCGTCCGTCGTCATACTATGTGCCAGCGCCCGCCGAGCCAATCCGGCGTGCTTGGAGTTCCCCCAGGTTCGAGACCTGGACGAAGGCGATGAACGCCGGGACAACGGCGAGCCAGGGCTGGGCGTGGATCTGGAAGACGACCAGGGCGAGCAGGACTGCTTCGCCGAGCAGGCGTCGTTGGGCGAGTACGGGGCCATGCAGCCGTCTGTTCACGAGTGCACTGACGTAGAGCACGTTGACGGCGGGGATCAGCGCCAGCGCGAGCGTCCCGCCGAGGGTCCGAGCCGCCACGGCGTAGAGCACGGTCGCGAGCAGCAGGAGCGTCACCGCCAGGTCCGAGGCGCTGAGCGCGAACCACCGGGGCGCCGGTTCGGCGGTGCCGGGCCAGTGGGCGAGCGTGCTCGCGAGTAGGCCGAGACCGGCGAAGAAGGCGACGACGCCGACGCGGGTGACCCGTCGCAGTGCGACGCCACCCCCCACGACGTCGATGGTCGAGGTGGCTTCGCCGAAGGGTCGCGTCACCCCTGTCCACTCGTGGCCGTTCCAGACCCGCCAGGACCGCGAACCGCCCGGGTCGGGGTACCACCCCGGGGGCACCATCTGGTTCACCGTCGGGGACACGGGGATAGTCTCCCATAGGAGGGGGTGGCGAGTGCAACCACGAGGAGCCGCAGCACCGACGTCGGGTCGCCAGGACCACGTCGCGTTGGACACCGCGGCGCTCGATCGCGTCGTCGAGGAGGTGCGAGCGCACCGCGACGACTGGGCGCGACGCACGGCGTCCGAACGCGCGGCCATTCTCGCGCGGATCGTTCGCGACACGGTCGCCGTTGCCGAAGACTGGAACGACGCCGCCTGCCGGGCCAAGGGGTACGATCCGCACGGTCCCGAGGGTGGCGAGGAACTCTTCAGTGGGATCGGGACGTTCGTTCGCATGGTGCAGGCGCTGCGCCACTCGATGCTGGACATCGCCAAGTCGGGACGGCCCGAGTACCCCGGTCCGGTCCGTCACCGACCCGGCGGGCGCATCAGCGTCCAGGTCATGCCGGCGTCGGCGTTCGACCGCGTGCTCTACACCGGGGTGACCGGCGAGGTCTGGATGGAGCCGGGCGTTGACGAGGCTGCAGTGCGAGCCACGCAGGCCGGCGCCTACGTGGATCCGATGAGCCACGCCGGTGTCTCACTGGTACTCGCCGCGGGCAACGTGGCGAGCCTCGGTCCGCGCGACGTGCTCACCAAGCTCTTCGGGGACGGCGAGGTCGTTGTCCTGAAGGCCAATCCCGTGAACGACTACCTCGTGCCGTACTGGGAGCGGGCCCTCGCGGCGTTGATTGAACCGGGCTTCCTGCGCATCGTGTCCGGTGGCGCACGCGTCGGCGCCTACCTGACCACGCACCCCGGGATCGACGACGTGCACGTGACCGGCTCGGACAAGACCCACGACGCGATCGTCTTCGGGGTGGGTGACGAGGGCGCTCGTCGCAAGGCGAGCAATGAGCCGCTTCTCGACAAGCCCGTGACCTGTGAACTCGGCAACGTCTCGCCGGTCGTGATCGTGCCGGGCGAGTGGACGGCCAAGGAGCTCGCTTACCAGGCCCGCCACGTCGCCACGATGCTCGCCAACAACGCCGGCTTCAACTGCTTGAGTCCACGGGTGTTGGTCACCCACGCGGGCTGGGCGCAACGCGACGCGTTCCTCGAGCAACTCGAGCTGGTCTTTTCGAGTCTGACCCCCCGGCGCGCCTACTACCCCGGGGCCTTCGAGCGTCGTGCGGCCTTCCTCGAGGCGCACCCCGACGCCCACCAGATCGGCGAGGCCGGAGAAGGCGTCATGCCCTGGACACTCATCGTCGGCGTCGACCCGATGAAGCACGACGACGTGAGTTTGAACGTCGAGGCCTTCTGTGCGCTGCTCAGCGAGACCGCGCTCGAGGCCGAATCGACCGTCGAGTTCATCGACCGTGCCGTCGACTTCTGCAACGACGTCGTCTGGGGCACGCTCTCGATGACGGTGCTCGTGGACCCGCGCACGCTGGCCGAGGGCGCGGTCGGCGCGGCCGTCGACCGCGCGGTGGCCAACCTGCGCTACGGCTCGATTGGCGTGAACGCGTGGCATGCCCTCAGCTTCGTGTTCGCGACCACCTCCTGGGGCGCCTACCCCGGCCACGACGTCACGGACATCCAGTCCGGACGCGGCGCGGTGGGTAACGCCTTCCTCTTCGCCAAACCACAGAAGTCGGTGGTGCGCGGCCCTTTCGTTGTGACGCCCGAACCCGCGTGGTTCGCGACGAATCCCCACGCGGGAAAGGTCATGCGGCGACTGCTCGCCTTCGAGGCCGACCCGTCGTGGTGGAAGGTGCCCGGTCTCGTGCGCGCCGCGATGAAGCACTGACCGCGAACGCGACCCGCCGACCACCGTCGGCGTATCGGCGTGCGGTGACGCCGGCGGTCTACCCTTAGCGACGTGTCGTGGGTTGACGTCGTCATCGTTGGGTTGGCCGTGCTCGCGGGGGTTCGGGGGTTCGCGGTCGGCGCCCTGCGCCAGGTGGGCGGCATTCTCGGGTTCCTCGCCGGCTTCTTCGCGGGCACCGCACTCGCGCCGTCGTGGTCGGCGGGACTCACCCACGGCGCGTGGCGACCGGTCGTCGCACTCGGGATCGTGTTCGTCGCCGCGGCCATTGGCTCGTCGCTCGGTTCGTGGCTCGGCGGCCTCGCCCACGGCACGGCACGCGTCTTGCACCTGGGGTCGCTCGACCGCGTGGTCGGCAGCGCCGTCGGCGCGGCGGGCGCGATCTTTTCGTGCTGGCTGATCGCCGGACTCGTCGCGACGGTGGCGTGGGGTTCGATCGCGACGGCCGTCCAGGAGTCAGCGATCCTTCGTACCTTGAACGGGGTACTGCCACCCGTTCCCGCGGTCGAGGGCCGGGTCCAGGCGCTGCTGCGCAACGCCGACCTGCCCAACGTCTTTGCCACGGTGATCGCGCCGAGTGTGCCGAGCGGTCCGGTTCATCTCGGCGCGCTTCGCGCGCCGGTCGCCCAACCGGCGTCGGTCTTGAAAGTGCTCGCTTCGGGCGGCTGTCCGCTCAACCACGAGGGGACGGCATTCGTCGTCGCCCGTCACGAGGTCGTGACCAACGCCCACGTCGTGGCGGGGTCCCGATCCGTGACGGTGGGCGGACTGCGCGCGACGGTGGCGCTCTTCGACCCCCGTGACGATCTCGCGGTGTTGCGGGTCCCCGGTCTCGCCGAGCCGCCGTTGCGGTTGCGCTCGGTGCGCGCGGTGCCCGGCACGCGAGCGAGGGTCGTCGGCTACCCGCTCGACGGCCCGCGTACACTC
>JAJZSM010000071.1 GCA_021849765.1 Actinomycetes bacterium
GGTCACAGGCGTAGACACCGCCGTCGTGTTCGATCGCGAGTACCTGGCCGCAGGTCTCTGCGGTGACGCACAACGTGCCACGGCCGTTGGTGGTGACGAAGAGGCCCTCGAGGAACCCCTGGACGACCAGGCGGTTGATGTCGTGCCGGACCCACTCGTCAAAGATCGCAATGAGGAAGTCCCCGAACTCGGCCGGCCCGACCGATTCGGGCGTGACGACGCCGTCGCGGTCGCGCGCGACAATCGGGATGAACTGGATCCACGTGACCCCGAGGTCGTGCAGGTACCGGTAGACCTCGAGGGGTCGCGCCGCGGTGGCGGCGTTCACGGTGCACAAGATGTCTGGTTCGACCCCTCGCGCGCGCAGGCGGGCCAGCGCGTCGAGGACACGGTGGTGGGTCGCTCGTCCGCGGCGGTCGTGTCGCAGCGCGTCGTGCGTCGCCGGCCCACCGTCGACGCTGAGGCCGACCGCGACGTGGTTCGCGGCGAGGAAGTCGGCCCAGTTGTCATCGAGCAGGGTGCCGTTGGTCTGGAAGCTGTTGAGCCAGGTCCAGCCCTCGGGGGCGAGCTCTGCCTGGATCGCGAAGGCCCGTTCGTAGAAGGCGCGGCCCGCGAGCAGTGGCTCGCCGCCGTGCCAGACCACGTGCACGGGAGAGGCCTTGGTCCCGGCGATTGCGCTCGCGAGGTACGCGCGCAACACGTCCTCGGTCATCCGGTAGCGCTCGTCGCTCGCAAAGAGCTCGGTCTTGGCGAGGTAGTAGCAGTAGTCGCAGTCGAGGTTGCAGATCGGCCCGACGGGCTTGACGATCGTGACGGCGCTCGACGCGTCGGAGGGATTCGAACGGGCCGTCTCCATCCCGTCAGTCTCGCACGCCCGTCGCGCGGCTCGTGGCGCGATGACCCGTGCGACGCCAGGTAGGGTCGGGGGCGACGACGAAGGAGGGTCCGCACCATGCCCGACAATCACGGACATCCCCGACCGCACATCACCCACGCCACGCACGTCGAGTCGTGGCTGCTGGACATGGACGGGGTGCTGGTGCGAGAGGAACACCCGATCGATGGCGCGACGGAGTTCCTCCAGCGCCTGCGCGACCGGGACACGCCGTTTCTCGTGCTGACCAACAACTCGATGTACACCCGTCGCGATCTCAGCGCCCGGTTGCGCTGGAACGGACTGGACGTCCCCGAGGACCACATCTGGACCTCCGCGCTAGCGACCGCGGTCTTCCTTGACGCCCAGCGTCCCCGTGGCACGGCTTTCGTGATCGGCGAGGTCGGTCTCACGACCGCGCTGCACGATATCGGCTACACCCAGTCCGAGAACGAGCCGGACTACGTCGTGGTGGGTGAGACCCGCAGCTACAGCTTCGACCGGATCACCCGCGCGGTGCGACTCGTCGGCGAGGGGGCGCGGTTCATCGCGACCAACCCCGACCCCACCGGCCCGAGCCTCGAGGGGCCGCTCCCGGCGACCGGCGCGGTGACGGCGTTGATCAGCAAGGCGACCGGTCGACAGCCGTACTTCGTCGGCAAGCCGAACCCCCTGATGATCCGCTCGGCGTTGCGCGAGCTCAACGCGCACTCCGAGACGACCGCGATGGTGGGCGACCGGATGGACACCGACGTGGTCGCCGGTCTCGAGGCGGGCCTGCACACCGTGCTCGTGCTCTCGGGAGTCTCGAGCGAGGAGTCGGCCAACCAGTACCCCTACAAGCCGTCGCGTGTCGTCGCGTCGGTGGCCGATCTGGCCGCGGAGCTCACCTGAGCTACCAGGCGGTGACGATCCCGGTCTGGTAGGCGAGCACGACCAGTTGGGTCCGGTCGCGAGCGTCGAGCTTGGCGAGGATCCGACTGACGTGGGATTTCACGGTCGCCACGCTCATGTGGAGCTCGTCGGCGATCTCGGCGTTGGAGGAGCCGTGCGCGATCGCGATCAGGACCTCGTGTTCGCGCCCGGTGAGCTGCCCGAGGTCCACGGTCGCCGGCGTCGGTGCGGGACGGCTCGTGAAGGCCTCGATAAGTCGACGGGTCACCCTTGGCGCGAGCAGTGCGTCGCCGGCGGCGATGACGCGGATCGCGCTGAGCAGATCCTCGGGTGGCGTGTCCTTCAAGAGGAAGCCGCTCGCCCCGGCGCGAAGCGCATCGAAGACGTACTCGTCGAGGTCGAACGTGGTGAGCATCAAGATGCGGGTGTGGCGTCGAGCGGGGCTCGACGTGATGAGCCGCGTCGCTTCGATGCCGTCCATCGTGGGCATGCGAACGTCCATCAAGACGACGTCGGGGTTGGTCTGGGCGACGACCGTCACGGCCTCGGCGCCGTTCTGGGCCTCGCCCACGACCTCGAGGTCGGTAGCGGAGTTGACCAGGACCTCGAAGCCGGCGCGCACGAGGGCCTGATCGTCGACGACGACCACACGGATCGTCATCACTCACCGACCGTTCGCAAGACCGCCGTCACCGAGAAGCCACCGTCGGGTCGTGCGTGGGCGTCGAGCGCGCCCCCGAAGGCGATGGCCCGCTCACGCATGCCGATGATCCCGTGGGTGTTGCCGTCACTCGACGCCACCCTAGGGTGGGCGCCGGGTTCGTTTACGACCGTGATTGTGACGTCGTGGTCGGTGAAGGCGAGGTGGACCAACGTGTCCGCGCCGTCGGCGTGCTTTACGACGTTGGTCAGAGCCTCCTGGACGATCCGGTAGATCGAGAGCTCGAGCCCGAGCGGGAGGTGCGGCGCAGGGCCGTCGAGTCGCCACGTGACCTTCATGCCGGTGGCCCGGACGCGGTCGAGCAACTCGGTGAGGTCGGACAAGTTCGGTGTCGGGGTGTGCGCGGGGGCGTCCGGGTTGGCGTTGGTGCGTCGCAGGACCGTGATCACGCGGCGTAGCTCGTCGAGGGATTGGCGACTCGTCTCTTCGACGGTCGCGAGCGCGCGACGGGCCTGCTCGGGCTGCTGGTCCATCACGTGGCGCCCGACCCCCGACTGGACGGCGATCACGCTGAGGCTGTGAGCGAGGATGTCGTGGAGCTCGCGGGCGATCTCCAGGCGTTCCTCGCTGATCGCCCGGTGGGCTTGGTCGATCTCACGGCGTTGCTGGTCGGCGGCTTGTTCGGCGATGGCCCGACGGAACTCGCGGCGGGTCCGGATGCTGTCGCCGATGAACCACGTCGCGAGGGCGAGCAGCAGGTTGAAGGTGACGTCGCCCTGGGCCCGGTGGAAGTATGCGGCGACCGCCAGCGCCACGAGGATGGCGCCCTCGAGCACGATCAGCGTGACCAGCGACTCGCGTCGTGGCCGGGAGGTGGCGACCGTGTAGAGCGGGAAGGCGAGCAGGGGAGCGGGGGCGAGCGAGTGGCCGAGGATGGTCGTGGCGACCGTGGCGCCGCCGACGAGGACAATGGCCGAAAGCGGCGAGACGCGTCGCCAGGCGATCGGGACGGCGGCGAGCAGGAAGAGCGACCCGAGGACCACCCGGTTGGTGCCCGTGACATCGGTGGGATGGGCGTGGGGCAGCAGGAAGAAGTGCGTGACGAAGCCGGCGGTGAAGAACGCGGCGACCGCGATGTCAAAGCCCACCCACTGGCGTGGTGAGATGCGTTCGAGCCAGGGCGCGCCCGCGACCTCAACGGCGCTGCTCGACGGTGTCACGGTCCGACGCTACCGACTCGCGGGGCCCGACGACTCCTCCTCGAGGTGCAGTGGGGGTCCGTCGCGCGGATGAACCTGCGCGCGGGCTCGAAATCATCCGCAGGGATGAGTCAAGTTCGGTCGCGCGACCGAGTCGACCGGGCGCCCATCACGCGACACTGGTGGGGGCCCCGGTTCGGGGCGGATGAGGAGCGACCGTGATCGACGTACGTGGCGTAACCAAGCGCTTCAAGGACACCCTGGCCGTGGACAGTCTGAGCTTCGAGGTGCCGACCGGTGTGGTCACGGGGTTCCTCGGCCCGAACGGCTCGGGCAAATCGACGACCATGCGCCTCATCATGGGTCTGGACCACGCCGACGACGGCGATGCGGTGATCAACGGCGTGCCCTACCACCGACTCGCCCAACCCCTGCGCGAGGTCGGCGCGCTGCTGGAGGCCAAGGCGATCCACCCGGGCCGCACGGCCTTCAACCACCTCTGGTACCTCGCCCAGACCAACGACATCGCCCGTCGACGCGTGAGCGAGGTACTCGAACTCGTCGGGCTCAGCCAGGTGGCCCACAAGCGCGTGGGCAAGTTCTCCCTCGGCATGGGCCAACGACTGGGCATCGCCGCAGCGCTGCTCGGCGATCCGGGGACGCTGCTGTTCGATGAGCCGATCAACGGGCTCGACCCCGAGGGAATCCTGTGGGTGCGCAACCTCCTTAAGGGGTTGGCCGCCGAGGGACGCACGGTCTTCGTCTCGAGCCACCTGATGAGTGAGATGGCTCTCACCGCCGACCACCTCGTCGTAATAGGCCGAGGGCGCCTCATCTCGACTGGTTCGGTGAGCGACTTCATCACCACGAACGCGAGCCAGTACGTGCGTGTACGCACCCCGCGCACCGACGAGCTCGAGGGCCTGCTCGTCAGCCAGGGCGCTCACGTGCAGCGAGAGGAAGACGGGTCACTGGCCGTGAGCAACCTCTCGGCGGAGCAGATCGGGGTGACCTGTGGCAACGCGGGAATCTTCTTGTACGAGCTCTCGCCACAGTCGGCCTCACTCGAGGAGGCCTTCATGGAGATGACCCGCGAGAGCGTCGATTATCACGGTCACCGAGTCGACGACGACGTCGCTGCGACCACGAGCGGAAAGTAGCCAGCCATGACCTCCACCACCCCCACCGTCTGGTCCCCGGCGCCGTCAGCGCATCCCCGCCAGCGAACCGTCAGCCTCTTGCGAGCCGAGTGGACCAAGCTGCGCACGGTCCGCTCGACGATGTGGACGCTGGTTGCGATGACGATCATCACCGTCGGCATCTCGATGATCGCGGGATCGACCATCGCGAACCGATGGAACACCTTCTCGGTCATCCAACGCCTGACGTTCGACCCCACGAGGATCTCACTTCGCGGCCTGCTGTTCAGCCAGCTGATCATCGGCGTGCTCGGCGTGCTCGTGATGAGCGCCGAGTACGGCACGGGGACGATCCGAGCGACGCTCGCGGCCGTGCCTCGCCGACCCCGCGTCCTCGCGGCCAAAGCCGCCGTCTTCTTCGCGGTGGCGGTGGTGGCGGGCGAGGTGCTCGCCTTCAGCGGGTTCCTGGTCGGCCAGGCGCTGCTGGTAAGCCCGGCGCCCCACGCCGTGCTCTCCCAGCCCGGTGTCCTACGCGCCGTCGCCGGTGGTGGGCTGGTCGTCGCCGTGCTGGGGCTCTTCGCTCTCGGACTCGCGACGATCATCCGACACTCGGCCGGGGCGATCACCGCGTACGTGGGCGTGCTGTTGGTCGCTCCGATCATCCTGCAATCGCTGCCGTCGTCGATCGGTCAGCCAATCCTCAAGTTCATGCCCTTCATAATCAGTGACACGATGACCTCGGTCGCCTCGAACGGGAACGACGCGTTCAGCCCGTGGGTGGGGCTCCTGGTCCTCGTCGGCTACGCCATGGCCGCACTCGTAATCGGCGGGTGGCTGCTCAATCGGCGCGACGCGTAACGCGACGGGGTAGCCGGGGCGACGGCCCCGGAGTCGCCCGTGCGTGGTGACGATGAGTAGGCTGCCTCGTCGAAGAGGAGCAACGTGTCCATTCCCCAGTTGTTTGACTTGTCGGGCCGCACTGCGATCGTCACGGGCGCGGGCAGTGCGAGCGGGATCGGTTTCGCGACTGCCCGCTTGCTCGTGGAACTCGGTGCCACGGTCGTCGTGACCTCGACGAGTTCACGGATCAACGAGCGCGTCGAGGAATTGGGGTCCGAGCGCGCCGTTGGCGTCGTGGGTGACCTCACCGAGGTCGAAACCGCCCCGAGGCTGGTTCGAACCGCCCTCGAACGCTTCGGGGCGCTGCACATTGTCGTCCACAACGCAGGCATGACGTCGGTGAGCGATCCGGTCCAGGTGAACGGGGCCATCGAGACGATCGACTACGACGGTTGGCGCCGCGCGATCGCGCGCAATCTCGATACCGCCTACCTGGTCGCCCACGAGGCGATGCCCGTGCTCACGGGGGCGGGGTGGGGGCGCTTCATCCTGGTGGCCAGTGTGTCGGGGCCGGTGATGGCGATGCGCCACGAGCCCGTCTACGCGACGGCGAAGGCCGGCATGGTTGGTCTCGCGCGCGCCCTCGCGGTGGACGTGGCGCGCCACGGCGTGACGGTGAACGCCGTGGCGCCCGGGTGGATTGCGACGGGCTCACAGACTCCCTTCGAGGCCGTCCAGGGCGAGGGGACACCACTCGGGAGAAGCGCGCGACCTGATGAGGTCGCGGCCGCCATCGGGTGGCTCGCCACACCGGGTTCCTCCTACGTAACGGGGCAGTGTCTCGTCGTGGACGGGGGCAACGCCGTCGCCGAGGAGCGCTCCTAGCTCAGTCGACCTCGTCGGCGAGCGCGGCGAGTGACTCGACGCCCGCGACGCCGCGGCGTAATCGGCGGCGAAGCCCGAGCGCGTACCAGGCGATGGCGAGCACCGCGGCGAGCGCGAGGAACTGGTCCGCGCCGTTAAAGACCGACGAGAGTGTCAAGACCGCGAGCACGGCGACGGTCCAGACCAGGACGACGCCGATCACCGCATGGGCGAATCGACCCAGGGAGAAGGCGCCGGGGAACGCGTCGATCGCGCGGCGCTTGACGGCGTAGGCGACGGTGATCGCGAGGTAGATCAGGTACGGGATGATTGCCGTGGCGCCCACCAGGGTGCCAAAGGAGTTCGGTTGGGTGTAGCCGTAAACGAGTATGGCGGTGTCGATCAGTCCGAGGACCACCAAGGCGATGATCGGTGTCTGGGTGTGTCGGTCGACGCGGCGCAGGTGTCTCGACGCGGGGAGCATGTTGTCCCTAGCCATGGAGAAGGCGAGCCGCGACTGGGCCCCGGCGCCGACCACCGCGATGGCGAACATGGAGAAGACCACGAAGGCGATGAAGACCTTCACGAGCCACGGCGGCAGCCAGAACTCGGCGATGGTGAGTAGCGGTAGTGGCGAGTGCTCCACGGTGTGCAGGTTGGGGATCGCGAGCGTGAAGCCGACGAGGGTGATCATGCCGAGCACCGCGGAGATCACCAGCGCCGCGATGATCGCACGTGGCACCGAGTGCCTGGGGTTCACCGCATCCTCGCTCATGTCTGCGGCGAGTTCGAAGCCGATGAGCGTGAAGGCGC
>JAJZSM010000072.1:0-5859 GCA_021849765.1 Actinomycetes bacterium
CCGCGCGGTCATCTCGGACATCCTCGAATTGCATCCCGACAGCGTGGTGGCCGACTCCTCGGTCAGCACCGTCGACGCGATCCGCGCCGGTGCGCCGCTGATCGTGAACCCCCGGCTGCCCGGCGACGGCGAGGCCCTACGGCGTGCGCACGTTCACGCCCTCGTCCGCGTCGGACGGGTCGGGGTCAGTTACGCCTATTCACCGGTACTAATCAAGAACAACGAGCTCGTAGAAACTGCGTCTACTCGGCGCACCCTGGTGGGATCGCTCGCCCGAATCGGACCGTCCGAGGCTAACTTCCGCGATGGTGTTGGCGTCCGCTCCAATCCTTCGACGCTTCGTAACGGTCTCGCACTCTCGCACGCCATTCGGGTCCTCCAGACAATGGGCGTCGCCGACCCTGACGCGCGTGGCGCCATCGTTGACCGACACCAAGAGATCTGGTGGTTCGACCTGGGTAGCTCGAGCTATCCGCGCTTCAACCTGGCGGCCTACCAGCGCTACTACGACGAGCGACTCGCCGTCGTGCGTGCCCACGAACGCTGGCGAAACGGCGAAGGTCCGTACCCCACCGAGCCCTACTGGCACCGCGATTGCCTCGAGTGTCCCTACAACGAGCCGTGCGGCCATGAGCTCCGGGATCGTGACGACGTCTCGCTGACCCGCTTCACGACCTTCGACCAGCAACTCGCCTTGCGCGAGCATGGCGTGAACACGAGACACGATCTGGCTCGTCTCGACCCAGTGCTCGCCCGACAGCGACCGAGACCTGCGACCGTCCCCGACCGCCCCGAGACACACGTCGCGCGTGTCGTGAGCCATCTCGATGAGTTGATCTATCGCGCCCGCGCGCACGAACGCGGCCCGTTGCGCATCGTCGATGCGCAACGGGCCGGGTGTCCGACCGCTGACGTCGAGGTCGACATCGACACCGAGAGTTACGGGGACTCGACGTACCTGTGGGGCGCGCTCGTGACGGTCAATCGACCGTTGGAGGGTGTGCGAGACGGTTACGTCGCCTTCGCGAACTGGGACGACCACACAGCGGGCGCGCCAGCCCGGATCTTCGCCGCGTTCTGGCGATGGTTTGACGACTTGCGTCAACGGTGCCGCGCCCAGGAACGCAGCGTCTCGGCCTATTGTTTCTGGGCACAGGCCGAAGACGGGGCGATGAACCGTGCGATCGAAGACCCCTTGCCCGATGGGCCGACCCGTGCCGACCTCGACGAATTCCGTCTTGGGTCACCAACGAATTGGATCGATCTGCACCATCTCGCCAAGACTCAGATCCAGACTGACGGACCGATCGGCCTCAAGGTCATGGCGGGACTCGCTGGTTTCACGTGGCGTGACGCGAACCCGAGCGGCGAAGCGTCGATGCTGTGGTACGAGGTCGCCATCTCGTCGAGTGACGACGCCGCTGCTTCGCGCGCCAGGATTCTGGAATATAACGAGGACGACTGCCGGGCGACGAGGGCCTTGCGTCAATGGCTGAACGGGCCGGCCCGCTTGCTTGCCCATCGTGACGACTTCGAGGGCGTCCTTGGCCATCATTAGCATGGTGACGTGGCCGAGCATCCCGTGATCGACACGTTCACGCGTCGGTCATGGGCAATCGGCGTCGTGGCCACCGTCATCGGCTTTGGGGGTGCGCTGCTCAGCGCGCTCGGGATTACCGAAGTTGCCAACGGCGTGGTCCCCCGTGGGGTGACGTTCGTGGTCGGCGCACTCGTCGCACGCTGGCTCGTGACCTCGGGTACCGACGCGTGGGGTTCGTTCGCCGCCCGAATTATCCGAGACCGGTGGCGACGCACGGTCATCGACCAGCTCGAGCGGCCACGAGCGGAGGGGGAACGCGGACGACGCGACGTAGCCCTCGCCATCGACCACGCTGCGGCCGCTCCCGCCCTCGTCGTCGTGGGCGCGAGTGCGCGAACGGCCGCCCTCGGCATCGTGATCGTCTGGCTCGCGGCTGGCTGGCTCAGTGCCGGCATCGTCATCGTCTTGCTCGGTGTGGCTATCCCCCTCTACCAACGGGCCGGGCGGCGCAGCGCGGCCTTGACTGACGACTACAACCAACGTCGTGACGTACTCGAGCGACGCCAGCTGGAGATGCTCCAGCACGCACCCGAGCTTCGGGCCCTGGGCGCCGTTCGCTACGGCGCCGACGAGATCGCGGCGGTGAGCGACGCTGAACACCACGCCGCCATTCGTGCCATCCGCGTCGCGCTCGAGTCGTCTCTCGTCACTGAGTTCCTGAGTGGCGTCTCCATCGGACTCGTAGCGATGGTCGTCGGCTTCGATCTGCTACGCGGCACGATCTCCCTGGACCGAGCGCTGGTCGCCGTACTCATCACGAGTGAGCTCTTCGGGTACGTCCGTCGATTCGGGGTGGAGTTCCACCGCCGCGACGATGCCGCCGCATCGATCGCGCTCCTTCGTCGCGCGCCCGGCGTGTCCTACGACTCGTCGGGTCCTCTCGTTGCCGCCCAGGCTCTGGTCACCGAGGCGTCCGCCTCACCGGTCACCTTCGAGATCCACCCAGGGCAGCGGCTCCTCGTCACGGGTCCGTCGGGCGTTGGTAAGACCACCCTCGCGCACACCCTGGTCGGCTGGCGCCAGGCCATATCGGGTAGCGTCACCCGTCGCGACGAGGCCATCGCCATCGTGAGCCCCGCGTCGGCCCTGTTGGACGGATCGCTCCTTGAGAACGTGACGCTCGGCCGGGAGGTCCCCGACGCGCTCGTACGCGCGAGACTCGACGAACTCGGACTCACCGGACCACGATTCGAGGATCTCTCGGCTCCGCTCCTGGCCGACGGCGAGGGACTCAGCGCCGGTGAGCGGGTCCGGCTCGTTCTCGCGCGGGCCACGCTGGCCGATCCCGCTCTCATCATCGTGGACGACATCGCCGGCGTCTTGGACGAAACCAATCGAACCCGGGTGGCCCAGCTCTTTCAGCGGCTCGCCGCGCTGAGTGTCATCGAGCTCAGCGTCGACACCCCATTACTCGTCCACGTCGACCAACGAATCGAGCTCGGCTCATGAGGTCAGACCGCGACCGTCTGCGCCGATGGATGCAGCGGGCCCAGCCCCCTCGTGGTGCACTGATCAAGGCCCTCGTCGCCGGCACCGTCAGCTCGATCACCGCTCTCGGACTGTTCGTCGGTGCCATCGCCCTGCTCGTGGTCAGCTCGTCGCGTCCCGGACTACGGGCAGTCGCGGGCATCCTCATCGTCATCGAGCTCTTCGCGTTCCTGCGCTCTCCCATCAGATTCAGCGAGCGCATGAGCGCGCACCGTCTCGGCTTTGCCGCGGTGTCGCGCTGGCGGCGTTGGTTGCTCACCACGGTCGGCCGGTGGACGGTACGCCGGTGGCGGACCTACGCCCGGGGCGAGCTGCTCGAGCGTGCGTTGCGCGACACCGACGAACTACAGGACCTGTGGCTTCGCTTCGTCCTACCCGCCGCCAGCACACTCGCCACATTCATGGTCGGTGACGTCGTCATCGCCCTACTCGCACCACGGGGCCGGTGGATCGTCGCCGCCACGCTCGTCGCGGTCGCACAGCTCATCGGCATCATCGCCCTCGCCGCCACCGCCGACGCCCTCATCGCCGTCGACCGCTCCCTGCGACGCGCGCGCGGCGAGTTCCGCGCAGCCCTGGTCGCACTCAGCACGGTCAGTCCCGAACTGAGCCTCCTTGGCGCACGGAGGTTCCTCGACCATCGTCTCGACGGTCCCCGGGAGGTGCTCGCCGCGGCGGAGTCCCGCGCCGAGGACCGGCGACGCCGTTCGGCCCTGGTCGCCCCCGTGGCGACCATGGTGGCTGTGGCCGCGCTACGCCTCGTCGCACCCGTCAGTGCACCGGTGTGGACCGTGGTCTCGCTGTTGCTCGCGATGTCCACGTTCGAGGGGCTCACGGCTATTCGAGCTGCCCTTGACACCGCCGTTGCCGTCAGCGCGGCCGCTGAGCGTCTCGAAGACCTCGAAGCCCACCCGATGCTGGCTGACACCCGCTGGCCGGGCGACACGACACTGCGAGCACGTCACCTGACGATCCGTGAGGCCGACCGCACAATCCTCAATGACGGTTCCTTCGAAGTGGCGCCGGGGTGTCACGTGGCGGTGACGGGTCCATCGGGCATCGGCAAGTCCACCCTGCTGCGGGTCCTCGCGGGACTCGATGACCTCGACGACGGCGTCATCTCCATTGGCAACACACCCATCACCGAGATCGACGAGGACATCCTTCGTGCCCACTTGGCGTTCGTGCCCGGTGAGACCGGGCTCTTGCGCGGGTACGCCCAAGACGTCCTCGTCCTAGGGCGAACGATCGCGCGCCCCCTCGACCAAGACCTCATGACGGTGGGCATCCATGTCGAGCCAACAACGAAGTGGGACGAAGTTTCCCGAGGCGAGGGTCAGCGCATCGCGGTCGTACGAGCCCTCGCCATCGGACCGGACATCGTGATCCTCGACGAACCGACCAGCGGGCTTGGGCGCGACGAAACGACCGCCGTACTGAGCCTACTTACGGCCAGTCGTGCCACCGTGATCATTGCGACCCACGACGACCAGATCATCGCGTGGAGCGACCTCGTCATCGACCTGAGCGACGGCGACCTGGCCACGTCGCCGTGAGGTGCCTAGCCGGCACTAGCCGTTGATGGTCTTCATGCCGCTTTCGTGGTAGCGGTCGCCAACCACCTCGCCGCGGGGAACGGCTGCCTCGAGAGCGGCGATGGTTTCGGCGCTCAAGTGGATCTCGCTCGCGGCGATGTTCTCGTAGAGCCACTTCCTTCGCTTCGTTCCGGGGATCGGCACGACGTCCTCGCCGCGACTCAACACCCACGCGAGTGCGAGTTGGGCCACGCTCACGTCCAATGCCGCAGCGATCGGGGCCAAATTCCCGACAAGTTGCAGGTTCTGCTCGTACGCGTCGCCGACGAAGCGCGGGTGGTGCTTTCGAGTGTCACGCTCGTCGGTGCTGGTCCGGTTCGCGGCCTCGTCCGTGAGGAAGCCCCGGCCGAGCGGGCTGTAGGCCACGAAGCCGATACCGAGTCGACGACAGGTGTCGAGCACGCCGTCCTCGGGATCACGGGTCCACAGCGAGTACTCCGACTGCAGCGCGGTCACCGGGTGCACGGCGTTGGCCCGCTCGATTGTGGCCGACGACGCTTCAGAGATGCCGAGGAAGCGAACCTTGCCCGCCTCGACCAACGACTTCATCGCCCCCCACGTCTCCTCGACGGGAACCGACCGGTCGACGCGGTGCTGGTAGTAGAGGTCGATTACGTCCACACCGAGGCGGGCCAGCGAGTCATTGCACGCCTGTACGACGTATTCGGGGCGTCCGTTGACACCGAGGAACTGTCCATCTTCGGTCCGTTGGTTACCAAACTTCGTCGCGAGCACCACCTCGTCGCGTCGAGTCGCGATCGCCCGGCCAACCAGTCGCTCGTTCGTGAAGGGACCGTACATGTCGGCCGTGTCGAGGAAGTTGACGCCAGCGTCGAGGGCGGCGTTGATGACGGTGATGGATTCCGCCTCGTCACCGACGCCGTAAAAGTCGCTCATCCCCATGCAGCCGAGTCCCTCTTGCGAGACGGCCAAGTCCTGGCCCAAAATCCGATGATCCATCTTCGTCCCTCTCATGTGAATTTGCTCACAATCAAGTCATTCCAGCGATTTGACGATCACCTTAGTGGTGTCAGACGCACTATCTTCTTCGTATTGGCTGGGGGGGCCAACCTACGCGAGCCCGCTCGTTTCGTCAGACGAAACGAGCGGGCTTCGTCGTTCTCGCAGCGCTCGCGTGCCGGTTTTCGTCGTGTGGGCGTACAACGAGTCACCCGT
>JAJZSM010000072.1:5869-7269 GCA_021849765.1 Actinomycetes bacterium
CCACCCAGAGCCCGAGCGGGCCTGAACTCGTCAAGCCGCTCCTGCGTGGCTGGCTCCACTTGGGTGGGGTCGTCGTCCTGCTGTGCGCGTCACCGATCCTCTACGTCCGCGCTCAGACCTGGACTCAGGTCGTCTGGGTCACCTGCTTCGTCGTAGGCGTGTCGGTCATGATGCTCACAAGCGCCCTCTTTCACCGGATCAACTGGAGTACGCCCCACCGACGCGCGTGGCGGCGCGCCGACCACTCGGCGATATTCGCCGCCATCGCTGGGTCCTACCTCGCCATCGCCGGACTGACCATGCACGGGACGATTCGCGTCGTACTGCTCTTGGTCGTAGCCGGCGGCGCCGCAGTGGGGATTCTGATCCGTCAGCTCGCCCTGGACGCCCCAAAGTGGGTGAACACGATTCCCTACCTCGTCGTTGGCTGGGCCGCAGTCGGAGTGCTGCCCCAGATCTACCGGGGCGGCGGCCCGGTCCCCTTCATCCTCATCGTCCTCGGCGGCATCGCGTATTCCGTCGGCGCGGTGTTCTACGGGACCAAACGCCCCCGACTCAACCCCAGGGTCTTCGGGTACCACGAGCTCTTCCACGCCTGCACTCTGCTCGGCGTCGCGGCGACCTTCGCCGCGATAGCCGTCGCTCTGCACTGATCAGGACAGAGGCGGCACCCAGTTGAAGTGAACAAGGGTCGGCGACGACTGACGCATCCCGATCGTCGTGATGGAGCCATTGTCGAGACGCGTGCGCCACGCCACCGATCCCGGCACGCCGAGCGCCCACACCGTGGCCGACTTGATCGGACTGACGTGGCTCACGATCGCGAGGTGTCGGTGATGATCGTGGAGCAGGCTCGTTCGATCGGCGAGCAACTCATCCAATACCGCGTGCACTCGATGGTCGACGGACTCGAGTGACTCGCCATCGCCGAGCGCCAGGTCGTGATCGGATTCGAAGGCACGCCACTGGTCGTCACTGACCACGCTCAGCGGTTGCCCGTCCAGGTAGCCGTAGTCGACCTCGATAAACTCCGGTCGCACCCGCGGCTCCAGGTGCGGCATCGCGAGACGCGCCGTCTCTCGAGCCCGCTGCAACGGCGAGGTCCACACCTCCTCGACGTCCTCGACAAGTCGTCGCAACGCCTTGGCCTGTCGCTCGCCCAAGTCTGTCAACGCCGGGTCGCTGCGCCCCACGAGCAGCCCCTGCGCGTTGGTCGTGGTCTGGCCGTGGCGGATGAGAATGATCACGGCACCAGTATCCGACCGCAGGAGGGACAGTCCATGAAGGAGTCCTCGTTCTGGTTCTTGGCCCGGTCGAGGTCGAGTGGGGCCAGGGCGATGCGACAGCCGTCGCAGCGGCCGGTAACGATCTGCGCCGCGCCGGAGGTCCCGGCACGGTCC
>JAJZSM010000073.1 GCA_021849765.1 Actinomycetes bacterium
GGCGGTCACCCAGTCGTTGGTCGACACGCAGCGCACCCCGTAGTCAGTCATGACGTGGCGCTCCCACCCGTCTCGGATTCGCCCTTCGCCGGCCTCGCCCGTCAGCGCGCCGCTGATCACGGGGTAATACCAGTCCATGGCGAACTCGTTCTTCGGAGCAAATGCCCCCGGGTGATGGGCCACCGCGTGGCCGAGGCGCCCGGCCGCGCGCACCCAGGTCGGACGGCCGCGTCCGAGGCGCTCGCCCAGGGTGATCGCACAGCGCAGCGAGTGATAGATGGACGACGACCCCGTGAGTAAGGCGTAGCCCTCGGGTCGCCCCGCGGCGTCGATCGACCATCGGATCGTGCCATCGTCGAGCTGCCAGCGCAGCACGAAGTCGATCGCGCGTTCGACCACGTCAAAGAGTTCGGCGACGAAGTCCGCGTCGTCGGTGGCGAGCAGGTAGTGGCACAGGCCCGTGGCGACGTAGGCGCACACGTTGGTGTCCAGTCGCGCGTCGGTGACGTCCTCGCCGCGGTAGTAGTTGAACCAGCTCCCGTCGCCGAGCTGAGTCGCGGCGAGCCAGCGGTACGCGGCGCGGGCCTCCTCGTGGTGGCCCGTCACGGTCAGGGCCATCGCCACCTCGACATGGTTCCAGGGATCACAGTGGCCCCCGTCGAACCAGGGCAGCTGACCACTCGGGCGTTGAAGCCCGGCGAGGAAGTCCGCGCTCGCGGCGACCTGTTCGGGGCTCAAGAGCCCGGGGACCCCGCCGAGTTCACTCGCGAGGATGGTCACGATGCTGGCTTTTCGAGGTAGAACACGACGGACTTGCCCATCACGGGGGCGAGCACGCGCTCGGCGAGTCGCGTGATCACCGGGCGCTTCACGATGTCCCAGACGAGCAGCTTGTGGTAGGCCCGCACGAAGCGGTTCTCCTCGTTGGTCGTCCCCACGAGGCACTTCAACCACCAGTACGGACTATGCAGACCGTGCGCGAAGCCGTGGCTGCGTACCTTCAGCCCGACCCCGCGCAACCGGTCCTCGATCACCGATCGACGATAGATGCGCACGTGACCGCCGGGGACCATGTGGTACTCGTCGGACAGCGCCCAGTTCACGAGTTCGGGGAAGAAGCGGGGTACCGTGATCGCCATCGTCCCGCCGGGTCGCAGCACGCGCGCGAGTTCGGCCATGGCCGCACGGTCGTCGGCGATGTGCTCGAGCACCTCAGAACAGATCACGCGGTCAAAGGACCCGTCGGGGAATGGGAGATGCAACGCGTCACCTTGGACGGCGGCCGCTCGGACCTCGCCGGCCACCAGCTCTCCCGCCTCGATCATCGCCACGAAGGTCGCCACAACGCCTTCGACCTCGTCGCGCCCGGCGTCCAGGGCCACGACGTCGGCACCGCGACGCGCGGCTTCGAAGGCGTGACGCCCGAACCCACACCCGAGGTCAAGGAGTCGCTCGCCGGGTACGAGGCCGAGTCGGTCGTAGTCAGCGGTCAGCATCAGTCGAACTGCATCGAGTCGGGCAGGGGGCGGTGGTTGAGGATCGCGTCATAGCAAGCCGCGGTCCCTCGCGCAGTGACCTGCCAGGTGAAGCGCTCCATCACGCGTTCGCGGCCCCGTGCGCCGAGGCGCTCGCGCAGCGCGGGGTCGTCGAGCAGCGAGCGGATCGCGACGAGCAGGGCCTCGGGGTCATTGGGTTCGACGAGCACGCCGGTCTCGCCGCTCACCCCCACCACCTCGGGCAGGGCGCCGCCGGTGGTCGCCACGACTGGTACGCCACAGCTCATCGCCTCGATCGCCGGTAGCGAGAACCCCTCGTAGAGGCTCGGGACGATTGCCACCTCGGCCTCGCCGTAGAGTCGCGCCAGCTCCTCGTCACTCACCCCTGAGATCGTGGACACGATGTCGGATAGTCCCAGTCGCTCCAGCGCCTGGGCGACGCGTCCCCCGGGTCGAGGGCGACCGATCACGACCAGCTCGATGTCGCGCTCGACGCGCAACTTCGCGATCGCCTCGAGGAGCGGGACGAGCCCCTTCATGGGCACGTCACTGCTGGAGGTCACCATCAGTCGACCGGGATGCTTGGTCACGTCCGCGTAGGGTCGAAAGACCGTGTGGTCGACGCCCACTGGCACAACGGTCATCCGCTCGAGGGGGACGTGCATCTGGGCGTTGATGTCGACCTTGGAGTTGTGTGACACCGTCAACACGGCGGGTAGCCGTCGCGCGACGCGCACCTGCATGCGCAAGAATCCGAACCAGCGCCGGGTCGTGAACCGTGCGAGCCGCGTCTCGGCGTGGTCAAGGGCGATCGTGCGATCGACGGTGATCGGGTGGTGGAGGGTCTCGAGCAACGGCCAGCCGTCGCGGTGCAGGCCGAGGATCCCACTACCGAGACACTGGTCGTCGTGGACGAGGTCGAAGTCCCCCCGACGGGCGTTCAGGATCCGTCGGATCCGACGTGAGAAAGCGAGCGGCTCGCCGAACCCCGCGCTCAGCATCACGGCGAACTCGGTCAGGTCCGCGAGCGAGGTGAACTCCGAGGGGGCCGGGATGCGAAAGGGGTCAGGGTCGCGGTACAAATCCAGGCCGCGAACCGGCGTGAACCCGACCCCGTCGTCGAGTTCGGGCCACGGCGCTCCGGAAAAGACCTCGACGCTGTGTCCCAACGCCACCAGTTCACGGGTGAGGTGGCGCGTGTAGACGCCCTGGCCACCACAGCGAGGATTACCCCGGTAGACGAGGAACGCGATGCGGTACTTGCCCGGCTCGGGTGCGCGCGCCGGCACGGCGGGCGGCAGCGAGATCGCCCGCGAGCGGGCCCAGGACTCCCTGGTCTCGGCGATGGTTTGGCGAATCGAACGGGGCACGGGCCAACTTTCGGTCTCGACGAGGACTCATTCTCGCCCAATTCCACCATCAGCACAAATGCCCCAAGCACGCGCCACGACGCCATGGCTACGCTGCCAGTATGGACTTGACCTACCCCCCCGAAGCCGAGGCCTTCCGCGCCCAGATTCGTAGCTGGCTCGAAGCGAACCTGCCCGAGCACTGGTTCGAGCCGGGCTTTTCGCTCTCGAGCGCCGAGCGCGCCGCCTTCAACGAGCGTTGGACCGAGAAGCTGTTTGATGGTGGCTGGATCTGCGCGGGCTGGCCCACCGAGTACGGTGGCAAGGGTCTCTCACTGCTCGAACAGGTGGTGCTCAACGAGGAGTTCGCCAAGGCCGGTGCACCGATGCGCGCAGACTTCTTCGGTGACACCCTGGTGGGTCCGACGATCCTGCAATGGGGCACCGAGGAGCAGAAGCGCGAGTTCATCCCGGGCATCCTGCGTGGATCGATCGGTTGGTGCCAGGGCTTCTCGGAGCCCAACTCGGGCTCGGATCTCGCGAGTCTCAAGACCAGCGCAGTCCTCGACGGTGACGAGTGGGTTATCAACGGACAGAAGGTCTGGACGACTCAGGCCCAGCACGCGGACTACGTCTTCTTGCTCGCGCGCACCGACCCCGCCGCACCCCAGCACGCGGGCATCAGCTACCTGCTCGTGCCGATGCACCAGCCGGGCGTGGACGTGCGTCCGATCACCCAGGTCGACGGCACGGCCGAGTTCAACGAGGTCTTCTTCACCAACGCCCGGTGCCCGCGCGGCAACGTCGTTGGCGGCGTGAACAATGGCTGGAAGGTCGCGATGACCACACTCGGCTTCGAGCGGGGCTCGTCGTCTACGACCGGCTATCGACGGTTCCTCAAGGAGTGGGAGGCCATCGTCCAAGAGGCACAACACCAGCCTCGCCGCGTCGACCGGCTGACCCGCGACCGCCTGGTGCGATCGTGGTCCAAGGTCAAGATCATGGAGATCAATGGGTACCGCTCGCTGACCGACGCCCTCAACGGGACCCACGACGCCGCCCTACTCGGCGCGTGCAACAAGATGTTCTGGTCCGAAACCCATCGCGAGATGATGGAGCTCGCCATCGATGTGCTGGGCATGAGCGGCCAGGTGCTCACGGGTACACAGGGCACGGGCGCGGACACCGGTGGCCCGCGGCGGGGACGCGCGGACTACCCCGTCTCGGACCTGCAGGCGTCGTTCTTCTTCTCGCGCTCCGAGACCATCTGGGGCGGCACGGCCGAGATTCAGCGCAACATCATCGGCGAGCGAGCGCTCGGCCTGCCCAAGGAGCCCCGGCCTAGCTGAGTACCTCGGCCACGGGGCGACGGACGAAGCCACCGCGCAGCGACACGAGCAGGCCAACGGCCGTGACCAACGTCAGCGCGGCACCGGTAAAGAGACCGATGCGTGGATCGCTCTGGGCGATGATGAATCCGATGAGCGGGGCCCCGATTGGTGTCACGCCCATGAAGGCGACGCCGTAGAGGCTCATGACCCGCCCGCGCATCGACTGGCTCGAATTCAGCTGCAAGGTCGAATTCGCCGTGGACATGAACGCGATCGAGAACGCTCCGGTGGGCACGAGGGCCAGCGCCGCCAGCCGCATCGACGGTGCGAACGCTGTCAACGTCATGAACACCCCGAAGCCGAGCGCGAGGCCAGCCAGCAGCTGCGGGGTCGGATTCGATCGATGGGCGATCACGAGGCCGCCGACCACCGCCCCGAGCCCCATAGCGCCAAGCAGGAGTCCGTAGTTGGCCGCGTTCTCCTGGTGGAACGTCACGTGGGCGAAGACCGGCAGGGTCACGGTGAAGTTGAAGGCGAAGGTGCCGACCACCGCCACGGCGAGGATCACGTTACGCAGTTGGGGCGTCTCCATGACGTAGCGCAGCCCGAGGCGCAACTGGCCCTTCTCGCGTTCGACGGTCTTCATCGTCATGAAGTCCGCGCTCTTCATCAGCGCCAGGGCGACGATGACCGCGATGAAGGACGCCGCGTTGGCGTAGAAACACGCCGCCGTGCCGACGAGGGCGATGAGCGTCGCGGCGATCGACGGCCCGATGAGCCGACCCGAGTTCATCAAGACGCTGTTGAGACTCACGGCGTTGGCGATAAGGTCCCGCCCGACCATCTCCTGGACGAAGGACTGGCGCGCGGGCAGGTCGAAGAGGTTGACCACGCCGAGCAGGGCCGCGATGACGTAGATGGAACCGACGTTGACGTGATGGGTCGTGACAAGCACGCCCAGGACCAGTGCGAGCAGGCCCGCCCCCGACTGGGTCGCGTAGAGGATGCGGCGCTTCTCGTGGCGGTCCGCGACGAGACCCCCGTACGAGCCGAGCAACAACATCGGGACGTACTGGAGGGCGACCGCGATCCCGAGGTCCACTGAGGAGCCCGTTATCTGCAAGAGCAGCCAACCCTGGGCCACTGACTGCATCCAGGTCCCCGACGTCGAGATCAGCTGGCCGATGAAGTACAGACGGAAGTTGCGCACGCGCAGCGCCGCGAACGTGCGTGACGAGAACGTGGCGACGGCGCTCACGACTGCTCCAGGATGGTCTCGAGCAACGTGGCCAGCTCGCTGGCGTGCCGGCGCTCGGCCTCGGGCAGCGCGCCTAGGGCCCGCTCTAAGAACTCGTCCTTGCGTCGGTGGATCGCGGCCAGCTCGTGGCGACCCGACGCGGTGATCGTCACGCGCGTGCAACGCCGGTCCACGTCGTCGGCCACCCGCTCGATCAGACCGAGGCGCTCCATGTCTCGAACGAGACGCGTCACCGACGGCGGCGATATCTGCTCGGCCGCGGCGAGGTCACCGAGCGAGGGGCGTTTGAGGCGGCTCACCACTGCGAGCAGCGACGCCTGGGCGGGTGAGACGCCGCCCAGCGCCGACTGACGCAGCCGTCGGTTCAGCCGTGTGATCGCGTACCGCAGCCGCGTCGCTGTTTCGTTCGTCACCGTATCCATTAGTTCACCTAACTAAATAATACGCCGACGCACTCCACACGTGACCTCACGGCGATGATCGTCAATCGGGCTGGATTGGACCGTGCTCGTTCTCGTACTCGCGGATCGTCTCAACGTAGCCGTCAATGTCGCTCTCGGCGTTCGGCGAGCCGCGTCCGACCTTGGTCAGGTATACCGTCAGCCCCAAGTCCCGCAGCACGCCGTCGGCCGCCCGGCGGGCCTGTAGTTCATCGACCTTCGCCTGACCTTTCTGCGCGACGTCCTTGGCCACCGACGCCGCTGCCGCCGCTTGTTCCTTGACCTTGTCCATCAAACCCATGGTCACCTCCCGGTCTCACTGCGAAGCGTAGTCCCGCACACCCGCGAGCAACAGCCCTACAGGGCTCGGTACCGCGGAACGTAGCCGCCGGTGCCGAGCGACATGGAGTCTTCGGGGTCGATCACCTCGTCGACCCCGCCGAGGACCTCGGTGACCCAGTCCAAGCGATCGGTCAGGATCCGTGTCACCCCGCCCTGGAGTGTGTCCGAGGAGATCGCACAGCTCGAGCACGCGCCCTGGAGTTGCACTTCGACGACGCCGGTCTCGACGTCGGCGCGCACGAGCACGAGGTCACCACCGTCGGCCTGGACGGCCGGACGCATCAGGTCGATGAGCGCGTTGAGCGCCTTCAGACGGCTTTGGCGGACCTGGTCGGTTAGTTGTTCCACTGAACCAGTCTGCCGGACCGCGCGCCGGTCGTGACCTCGTGGCCCCCGATACCATGTGCCGATGAGCACGATCGGGCCGGCGCTCGAGGACATCGACCTCTCGGACATGGCGTTTTGGCGCCGTCCGTGGTCCGAGCGTGAGGCCGCGTTCGCGACGCTGCGCGCCGAACGGCCGATCGCCCACTTCGACGAGCCGGTCGTTGAAGGCACGGCGTTCGAGTTCCCTCCCGGACCGGGCTACTACGCGCTCACCCGCTACGACGACATCGTGACCGCGTCGCGTCACCCCGAGGTCTTCCTCTCGGGTCCCGGCGCCGTCTCCCAGCTCGACCTGCCTCCGGAGATGGTCGAGTACTTCTCGGGCATGATCTCCACGGACAACCCCAAGCACGCGCGCCTGCGGCGGATCGTCGCCAACGCCTTCAATCCCCGCACCGTGCGCGCGATCGAAGACGCCATCGATCGTGTCGCCAAGCAGGTGGTGGACGACGCCGTCGACCACGGGACGGGCGATTTCGTCACCGACGTCGCCGCACCCTTTCCCCTCGCGATCATCGGGACCATGATGGGCATCCCCGCCAGTGAGTACGGCACGGTCCTTCGGTGCTCCAACGTCATCCTCTCGGCGGGCGACCCCGAGTACGTCCCCGAGGGG
>JAJZSM010000074.1 GCA_021849765.1 Actinomycetes bacterium
ATCTCCTGGCCGAACTGCTCACCGAGCGCGACGTGGAGGTGTCTGACGCCTGGGGCACCGGACGCTGCCTCGCGGAGCTCTTCGAGGCGTCGGCCGAGTCGGCGCTGTGGGACCCCATCTTCGTCACCGAGCACCCGGTCGAGGTTTCACCGCTCGCCCGGCGCCACCGGCGCGATGCCGAGCTCACCGAGCGCTTCGAGTCCTACGCGGTGGGCCGCGAGCTCTCCAACGGCTTCAGCGAGCTCAACGACCCCGTCGACCAGCGCAGCCGCTTCGAGGAGCAAGCCCAGCTCGCCGCCGCCGGCGACGACGAGGCGATGCGCATCGACGAGGACTACGTGCGGGCACTGGAGTGGGGGCTGCCCCCGACGGCCGGGCTCGGCGTGGGCATCGATCGGCTCGTCATGCTGCTCGCCGACGAGTCGAACATCCGCGAGGTCATCGCCTTCCCAACGCTGAAACCCTTACGCGGCTGAGGGCACCGGCGGGCGACCGGTCCCGTTCATACACTGATAATTGAGCGGTTTGTCGACGCGAAATATATCAGAATTACGGTTCTTGCTCACAGGCAGTTCTCACGAATCTCACAGTGTGCTCCCAGGGTCGTTTGGGCTGACTCAACTAGGGTTCGTCTGGGGCTACCCGCCCCTCCGCTACCCACTCAAGGAGTTCTGCTATGAGAGTTGGTTTGGTTGGATTTGGCAAGGCCGGCTCGTCGGTCGCCGCCGTTCTCCTGCGCGATCCCACGATCAAGCTCGAATGGGTTGTTCGCAAACACGAGTCAATGGTCCGGCGAACAGTGCCAGAAATTCTCGATATACCATCGGACGATGCTGGCTTAATGTTCACCGTTGACGAGGTGTCGGCCCAGCAGCTCCTCAACGAGCACCCGGTGGACGTCATCATCGACTTCTCCTGCGAGGAGGGTCTCGACTACTACGGCGAGGTCGCGGCCGCGCGCCGGGTGAACGTGGTGACGGCGATCTCGCACTACTCCGAGGGCCAGCAGGCGCGACTGCGCCGCTTGGGCCAGAGCACCGCGGTGCTCTGGTCGCCCAATATTACCGTTGGCGTCAACTTCCTCATCCTCGCCGCCCAGTCACTGCGTCGGATCGCCCCGCACGCCGACGTCGAGATCCTCGAGGAGCACTTCAAGCTCAAGAACGGGGTGTCGGGAACCGCCAAGCTCATCGGCGAGGCCCTCGAGGTCCCCGAGTGCGAGATCAAGTCCGTGCGCGCCGGCGGCATCATCGGGGTGCACGAGATCCTCTTCGGCTTCCCCTACCAGGTCGTGCGGCTGCGCCATGAGTCGATCTCGCGCGAGGCCTTCGGTGACGGCGCCCGCTTCGCCGCGGTGGGGCTTGCGGGGAAATTGCCGGGCCTCTATACGATGCAGGACCTGATGGCGCCGCTGTTCGCCTCGGCGTCACCGGCGCCGCAGCGCCGCGAGCGCCTTCGGACGCGGCGCCGGGGACTGCCGACCTTTCGCCGGTCCGCCGACGCTCGCGCCAGTGTTGTGACGACAACGGCGTCGGATCGTTCCCGCGCCTAACGCGGTGGTACCGACCGATCGAGGTGTTCGAACCGCTCGGGTCCTCCCCGGTTCGAGCGAGGATCGCCGCGCCCTGGTGGTCGGCCCGGTGCACGATCGCGCGGTCACCGGGGCATCGTGGCCTTGCTACTGTGCGCCATGCTTTGTGCGCGCTGGCGCCCACGACCGGGCGGTGCCTGACGACAGGGGGCCCAGCGCTGCCTAGTGTCGGGGGAACGAAAGGGCGTGATGGACGGTGTGATCGGAGCAATCGAAGCGGGCGGGACCAAGATGGTTCTCGCCGTTGGGCGTACGTGGCAAGAGGTGCGTGACGCGCAGCGCTACGTCTTGGCCACGACGACACCGACGGACACCCTTGCTCGCGTAGTCGACTGGTTTTCTCAACGTGACGCTGAGACACCGCTCGCCGCCATCGGTGTCGCATCCTTCGGTCCCGTCGACCTGAGTCGTCGGGCCATCGCCGCCACGACGCCCAAGCTCCTCTGGCGTGGTGTCTCGTGGCCCGAGGTCTTCGCCCCGCATTTCGCGTCGCTGCCGATCGGGGTCGACACCGACACCGGGGCTGCGGCGCTCGCCGAGTTCCGCTTCGGCGCCGGCCGCGACAGGGATGTCGTCGTCTACGTGACCGTGGGAACGGGAATCGGCGGCGGTCTGGTCGTCGACGGGACGGTGGTGCACGGGCTGTTGCACCCCGAACTCGGTCACATGGTCGTACGGCGTCGCCCGGGCGATGACTTTCCCGGATCGTGCCCGTCACACGGCGACTGCCTCGAGGGTCTGGCGAGCGGTGTCGCGGTCAAGCAGCGGTGGCATCGCGGCGGCGGGCCCCAGCTGCCGGCCGATCACCCGGCGTGGGAGCTCGAGAGCGAGTACCTCGCCGACGCGGTGCGCAACATCGTGACGATCACGGCGGCCAACGTCATCGTCCTGGGCGGGGGGATCATGGCGGTGCCCGGTCTGCTCGAGCGTGTCCGAGGGAAGGTTCGCGACTCGTTGAACGGCTATCTCGCGGTGCCCGAGCTGACGACCGAGGTCGATTCGTTCCTCGTCGCCCCCGGCCTCGGCACCGCCTCGGGCATCGTTGGCGCCTTCGAGGTGGGTGTTGACGCGCTGTCGTAGCCCGCGCCGTCGGCGCGTGACAGCGTGTGGTCCCGTCGGGACGTTTTGTCGTAGTCTCATCTCGCCGATGCCGTGCAAGGAGGATTCGTGACCGACGGGGATGCGGCTCGGGTGGTGCGGGGCCGCGCGACGATGAAGGACGTGGCTCGCCACGCCGGTGTCTCAGTGAAGACCGTGTCGCGGGTCGTGAACGGGGAGCCCGGCGTGGTCGCGGAGATGGGCGCACGGGTCCGCGCCTCGATTCTGCAGCTCAACTATCAGCCCAACCTCGGCGCCAGCGCGCTGCGGCGTCTCGACCGTCGGTCGTCTACGATCGCCGTGCTGCTCGAGGATCTGTCGAATCCCTACTCGGCCCGGGTACTGCGCGCCATCGAGGCCGTCGCTCGCGGGCGCGGCGTCTCGGTGCTCGCGGCCAGCCTCGAGGAGAACCCGGATCGCGAACGGCAACTGGTGGTGGCCATGTCGCGTCACCGCGTCGACGGCGTGGTGATCGCTCCGGCGAGTGCCGACCAGCGGTACCTCGCCGACGAGCAGCGCCTCGGCGTCCCATTCGTGTTCGTGGACCGCCCGCCTCGGGCGATCTCGGCCGACGCCGTCATCGTCGACTCGCGGCTCGGCACCCGACGGGCGGTCCAGCACCTCATCGCCCACGGGCACGCGCGAGTCGCCTTCATTGGCGACTTCACGCGAATCGCGACCGCGGTCGATCGACTGCACGGTTACCGTGACGCACTGTCCGAGGCGGGTCTCGAGATCGAAGAGGCACTGATCGTCACCGACGTGCGTTCCATTGAGCAGGCGCGCGCGGTCGCCACGGCGATGCTCGACGCACAACAGCCGCCGACGGCGTTCTTCGCGGGCCAGAACCTGCTCACGATGGGCGTGGTCTACGCGCTGCGCGACCGGGAGTTGTCGCGGCGTGTCGCGCTGGTCGGGTTTGACGACTTCGATCTGGCCGACGTGCTCGACCCGCCGGTCAGCGTGGTCGCCCAGGACCTCGAGGCGATTGGACAGCGTGCCGCCGCGCTGCTGTTCGAGCGTATCGATGGCTACGACGGCCCGACACGCCTGGAATCCCCTTTGACCAGGTTAATTGAGCGTGGATCCGGCGAGATTCCCGGCCCGCGTTTTTCTTCAAAGCGTGATTGACAACGATGTCATGGACCGCTAGGGTCCTATCCAGACACGACGGAGCCACCGTGGAGCCGTCAGTTTCGAACAATGGGAGGGAACTATGAAGTCACGTTCGTGGCGCTTAACCAAGGGGGTGGCGATCGCCTCGACCTTGATGGCGTCGTCGCTGACCTTCGCCGTAGGCGCGCCGATGGCTTCGGCTGCGCCGCACCGGTACACGATCGGATTCGTCGTCGGCGCCGAAGCCGACCCCTTCTTCCAGTCGATGTACGTGGGCGCTCACGCCGAAGCACTGAAGTTGCACGTCAACTTGGTCTGGCAGGGCGACCCGGTCGACTACTCGCCAGCCACCCAGATCCCCGTCGTCCAGCAGGTGCTGGCCCTCAAGCCCAACGCGCTGATCATCGCGCCCACCGACACCAAGGCACTCAATCCCTACATCGCCGCGGCGGTCAGGTCGCACATCAAGGTCTTTAACGTCGACTCCGGCTCGTCGTTTCAGCGCAACATCACCTCGTGGGTGACGGGCAACAACACCCAGGGCGGCAAGGCGGCCGCGGACGCGCTCGCGACGGCGATGCACTACGCCACTGACTGCACGGCGGCCAAGAAGTGCGACGTGGCCATCGGCGTCTCCTCGCTGACGACGTCCACCGACGCGGCTCGCGTTGCCGCATTCAAGGCCGAGGTCAAGGCCAAGTACCCCTACATCGAGATGCTCAATGACGTGGTGAGCCAGTCTCAGCCGTCGGTCGCCCAGTCGGCCTTCGCCCAGGACATCTCGGCGCACAACCTGGCCGGGATCTTCGCGGTTGACGGCACGGACGCCGAAGGGGCCACCGCCGCCGTGAAGGCGGCAGGCTCGGCGGGGGCTTCGATCAAGATCGTCGGCTACGACGGCTACGCCAACAACATCGCGTCGATGGTCGCCGGCGGACTCGGTTCGTTGTCAGCGATCATCTCCCAGCAGCCCACCCTCGAGGGCACCTTGATCATCAAGTACGCCGTCGCGGCGTTGCAGGGCAAGAAGGTCCCGCACCTGCAGACCCTGCCGAACATCACCTTGTTGCCGTCAACACCCGCGTCAGTGCTGGCCAAGTACCAGTACGTCGCGAGCTAACCCTCCCCGTTGCCGGACCGGGCCCACGGGCCCGGTCCGGCAACCCTGGATAGAGTCGGCTGGAACCTTAAAGGAGCCTGGTGAGCACGTCCGTTGACGCGTTGGGAACCACCGTCAAGAGCCAATCGCGAGTGCGCCGCGTCGTGACGAATCAGCAGTTCGTGCTCTTCGTCGTCCTGATCGCGCTCATCCTGTTCTTCGCCTCGCGCAACTCGCTGTTCTTTCGCGTCGGCGAGTTCTCGAACCTCTTCACCGACTTCAGTGGTCTTGTTTTGATCGCGCTGGCCGAGACCTACGTCATCGTCGCCGGGGGGATCGACCTCGCGGTGGGATCGACGGCCGCCGTGTCGGGCGTGGTGGCCGCCGGCTGGATCCAGCCACTTGTGAACCACGGCGTGAATCAGGCCGTCATCCTGCTCGTGGGCACGCTCGCCTGCGCCGTCGTCGGCGCGCTGGCCGGCGGGCTGAGCGCCCTGCTGATCACCGCCTTCGATCTCGTGCCCTTCGTCGCCACGCTCGTGACCTACAGCGTCGGGGCCGGACTCGCGTTGGTCATCTCACACGGCGCGCCCGTCGGGTACAACCCCGGCGCCATCTACTGGAGCGCCTCGGGCATCGGTATGATCACCTGGCTGGTCGCCATCGTGCTCGTCGTGGCCGTCGTCTTGGGCGTGGTGTTGCACCTCACGGTCTACGGGCGCTACAACTTCGCCATTGGATCCAACGAGTTCGCCGCTCGCGCGGCGGGCATCGCCGTGAGGCGCCACCTCATCTCGGTCTACGTACTCGCCGGCGTGCTCGCTGGCTTGACTGGCATGTTCTTCTACATTCGCTCCGGATCGGGAGCCGCGACCACGGGCGTCACGAACTCGGCCAATCTCGTCGCCATCGCGGCCGTGGTCATCGGCGGGGCGTCGCTCACCGGCGGCGTCGGGCGCTGGGCCGGCACGATGCTGGGGGCCGCCGTCCTGACCGTGGTGAGCGACGGACTGATCTTCATCAACGTCCCGCCGACCTGGATCCAGGTGGTGGTCGGGGCGCTCATCGCGGTGGCGGCCCTGCTACAGAGCTTCCGCCGACGTTCGAGGAGAGTGCCGTGACCATCGCCAGCGAGCGCACACCCGTTCTTGAGTTGCGCAACATCACGCTGCACTACGGCTCGGTCGAGGCGCTGCATGACGTCAGCATCAAGTCCTACGCGGGCGAGGTGATCGGACTCGTCGGGGACAACGGGGCGGGCAAGTCATCGCTGATCAAGGTGATCTCGGGGGTGAACACCGCTGACTCGGGCGAGGTCATCGTCGACGGGGTTCGACGACACTGGCGCTCGCCGCACGACTCGATGGCGGCGGGCATCGAGACCCTGTATCAGGACTCGGGCCTCGCCCCCGATCTGTCGATCGGCTCGAATATCTTCCTCGGGCGTGAGAAGCGTCGGAGCGGGCTGCTCGGTCGGCTGGGGTTCGTCGACCAGCGGGCGATGGAGAAAGAGGCGCTTGAACAGCTCGCGCGCGTCGGCATCACCATTCCCGCGACCCAGCGGACCGTCTCGGAACTCTCGGGCGGCCAGCGCCAAGCCGTCGCCATCGGTCGGGCGATCGCGTGGGCGAAGCACGTGATCGTTCTGGATGAGCCGACCAACCACCTCGGCGCGCGCCAGTCAGCCGAAGTGCTCAACGTGATCAAGTCCGCGCGCGAACAGGGATTGAGCGTCATATTCATCTCGCACAGCCTGCCGCACGTCCTCGAGGTCACTGACCGCATCATCGTGCTGCGACTGGGTCGAGTGGTGCGTGACGCGCCGACGAGTGAGTTCACCGTGGAGAGTCTGCTCGGGACCATCACGGGTCTGAACGAGTCAACTGGCTCGTAGTCGTGAGCAGTGGGCGCCCGACCTAATAGACGGGCAGGTCCTCCAGCAGTGACTCGATGAGCGAGTCAAAGCCGCGGCGAAGACCTTCACTCGGCAGCGCGGCGATGGCCCCGCGGGCGAGTTCGAGGAACCGCTGGGCGGCGTGGATGGTTCGCGCCACGCCGTCGGTCGCGACCACGAGCTTGCGGGCGCGCTCGCGGTCGTCGTCACTCAGCACCGCGCCGAGGATCGACCCGAGCTCGTCGCCCACCGACGGGTCGCGCAGCGCGTAGAGCGTCGGGAGGTTGTAGACCCCCCCGGCGAAGTCCCCGACGCCCGGCTTCCCCAACTCGTT
>JAJZSM010000075.1 GCA_021849765.1 Actinomycetes bacterium
AGGGCGCCGCAGTCTCGGGCAGAACCTTTGACTCCTTGCACTTGGCCCAGAACTGGGACGGGGACAGGTCAGCGCGATCGGTGAACTCGTCGTCTCCGAAGCGGATCGTCAGTGGCACCACGTCGACGTCGAGTCGCTGGGCGACGTCGTCGGGGATGTCACTGCCGCTATCACTGACCACACGGATCCGAGCCATCTTGTCCCCCTCTCGTTCTGCCGACTGTCAGCCTTGCACGTTCGACGGTCGACGGCCAGCGTGGCGCTGGCCGAGTGCCACGACCACGACGTAGGCGACGATCCCGATCACGAACGCGCTCGCGAACCGGACGATCAGCCCGAGGCCGACGTTCGCGCTCGACGCCGCGTACGTAGCGGCCATGGCGGTGCCGGCGACGAGGGACGCGACGGTGCTGCGGCGAACGTGGATCGACCAGATCGTCGAGGTGATCGAGACGTGATGTCTCGAGAGCGCGAACAGCGCCGCGACCGCCGCGACCGTGTACGAGATGGAGACGCTCGAAGTGAGTGCCGCGATCGAGTGACGTCCGAACGCAAGGGCCAAGACGATGTTGAGTCCGTTCTGGAAGAGGTAGAGCACGAAGACCTCGCGGGCGCGCTGCATCGCCTGGAGGCCTCGAACGCAGAGCATGTACACGGTGAAGCCCGGCATGCCGGCCGCGAGCACTGCGAGCACGGTGCCCGCCGCGAGCGTGTGGGTGGCGTTGACGTGGTTGAGCACCGCGACGAGGGGCTGGCTGAGGATGATGAACCCGATGGTGCACGGCACGATGATCACCAGCGATTGGCGCAGGCCGAATCGGAGTCGCTCGCTGAAGCCGGTGTAGTCCTCGTCGGTGGCCATTCGTGACAACTGGGGCGCGAGTGAACTCAGCACCGAGACCACGATCACCGCGTAGGGGATGAGGAAAAACGACCATCCGTAGGTGTAGGCGCTAACCGGGCCGTTGCCGCCGACGCCGAAGGCGAGCGCAAGTATGACGTAGAGCGATGCCTGATTCGCGACGACGACGAGCAGGGTCCACCCACCCAGTCGAGCGATGGCGTGGAGCGCGGGGTCGTGACGATCGAACCGGGGAGCGACGCGCCACAGGTCGCTGCGGGCGAGCGAGGGCAGCAGGAAGAGGAACTGAACGGCGACGCCGAGGGTGGTCCCGAGCCCGAGCCAGAGCAGGTCGTGCGATCCGGGTAGTTGTGCCAGCACCGGTGTCGGATCGACGAGGTGGAACCAGATCAGCACGGCCACCGCAATGACGTTGTTCGCCACCGGCACCCACGCGGGGGCGCCGAACCGGTGGCGCACGTTGAGTAGGGCCGTGGCGAGTCCGATAAGGCCGTAGAAGAAGATTTGAGGGACGAACCAGCGCAGCAACTCCGTCGCCACCCGGCGCTGATTCTCGAGCAGCGTCGCGGCGTGGCCCGCGTCGAGTTGGTGCAGTGCGGTGAAGCCGTCGATGATCCACGGGGCGGCGATCCAGGCAAGGGCGGACCCGATGACCAGGGAGATCACTGATGCCGTGAGCACCGTGGAGATCGAATGCCAAGCCCGGCGCTCGCCGTCGACGGCGAGACGCTCGACGAACACGGGGATGTAGGTCGCGATCATGATCCCACCGAGGACAAGGTCGAAAAGCATGTTGGGAATCGTGTTGGCGAGGTTGAAGGCGTCCGCGAGCGGTGTGAACCCGAGGACCCAGACGAGGACGAAGACCCGCAGCAGCCCCGTCAGTCGGGAGGCGAGCGTGCCGCTCGCCATCGACAGCACGCGCGAGGAGTGACTCGACGTGGTGCTCATCGAGCGTGGCGTCCCTTCGAGCGGCGACGATACGTCTGCCACCACCACGCCCCGAGCACCAAGAGCGAGGCCAGTGTCAACAGGTACCCGACTACGGACGTGCCTGCGATACGCACCTGGATGGCCGCGTGGGCGAGTAAGACCTGTTGGTCGGGCGTCGTCACGTTCACCTGCAAGGTGAGACTGCTACCGCGGTGGCTCACGGTCGGCACGCGCACCGAGGTCGTCGGCGCACCGAGGGTCACCACGACGTTGGACCCCTTGGGGAAGTCCAACTGGTTCGTCAAGAGGTGGACCACCGCCGTGATCGTGTACGAGGCGGTGCTGTGCAATGTGATCGGCAGCGCGGTCCCGGGGCCGGCGAGTGTGATGGCGCTCGGGTCGACAGTGAACTTGGCGAGCTGCGCGTTGAGACCGGCCGTGGCTGCGTTGATAATGCTCTGACGTGCCGACGCACTCCCGACGGTCTCGGCGCGTGCGGTCGCAACACGAAGGGCGAAGGCGACAGCGTGATCGGTGATGGCTTGGCTGAAGGAGTTGACCTGGGCCGCGAGTGTGGTGAGTGTGGTGACGTTGCGCGCACTCCAGTGGGAGGGCGGGCCCGCGAGCAAGGTCCGGGTTGATGGCGCACCGTCGGATCCGATCAGTGACGAGGTGAACGAGGGGACCAGACTGCTCGCCACGACGAACGGATCAGCGGTGAGGCCCGCCGCGACCTGGTTGAAGAACGGGATCGACGTCATCGTCGCCGGGACAGTGACGATGACCGATCGGCTGGCGGGCGCGTTGGGTGCCTCGAAATGCAAGAAGGCGAGCGTGGCCAGCATGATGGCAGCCCGGCGGCCGGGTTCGATGGCCCCGTCGACCGCGAGCGCTGAGAGTGGCTGGTCGTCGGTCAGCGCGACGGGCGACCCACCTCCCGTGACGTGAAAGGGGGAGCCCCAGGTCAGGGTTGTGGAGGGCTCGATCGTGAGCCGGTTCTCGGGGACGACGACGTTGGAAACGCCGGCCGCCCCCAGGGCGGCGACCGTCGCGGCCGAGGGCTGGCCCTCAAGCAGGACGGGTCCGTCGAGGTAGTGCCCGGTGATGGCCCCGACGAGCTGACCGGCCAGGTTAAGTTGTGACTTCACCTCAGCGCCGAGTCCGTTCGCCGCGAGTCCGGCGAAGTCCACCCGCTGGGGCGGGGCGTCGACGATGCGGTGCAGCGGACTGGCGACCGCGTGATTGAGCGCGTCACGCCACGCCGCACCGCGCGCTCCGGCCACGTAGGCGCTCGACAGCGTCTCGTAGTTAGCGCTGACCGTGAGTGGCATCGTCGGACGTCGACTGATCGCTGTGAGCACGGCTGCGGTGCGAACGGATTTGGACCACGTCCCCGCGCCCAAGGTCGTGATCCAGGAGAACTGCAGCGGGCTCGCGACGGGTGCGGACTGGACCGCGACGAGGGACCACGACACCGACGTGGTCCCGTGGGCGCTGACGGCGTAACGCAGCGGGTACACGCCGTCGCAGGTCGCACCGCGACATGCGAGTCGTAACCGGGGTAGTGGTCCGCACCGGCCCCGACTGATGAGCGGGCGTCCCGTGAAGAACACGACCGTGATGGTGCTCGTGCGTGACGCCGTGCAGTCGGGTTCGAACGAACCGGTCGATGCGGAGGCGGGTCCGGAGATCCCGGCGCCCGAGATGATCGGCGCGATCTGTGAGCGCATGACGATTCGGGGGTAGAGCGCGAGAGACGCCTGCGTCGTGTCGCTCGGGTGGGCGAAGGCCATCGCGATGACGATTCTGGCGGTGCCCGACGATGACATCACCGCAGTGGCGTCCTGGTGCTCGACGGTGAAGGTCGGCGTAGTCGCAGCGCCCGAGGCCGACGGCCACGTGATCGTCGCGAGGCCGAGGAGTACCACGCTGAGCGCCCGCCACCAGGTGGAAAAATGGTGGAACATGCAGACCCAGGCTACCGTCGCCCGTGTCGGGCCACCGGCCCAACTACCGTTGTGGCGAGTGTTGTCCATGGAGCAAGCCCACGAACGGCTAGTCGAGCTAGCTGATTTAGCGCGACCCCTCGCGCGCGTCTTCGCCGACGAGGGGTTCTCCTTGTACGCCGTCGGTGGGTCGGTTCGCGACGCATTGCTCGGCGAGCCGCGTCGCGAGGACTTTGAGATTGACTTCACGACCAACGCTCGACCCGACGACGTGGCGCGCATCATGACGCCCGTGTGCACGACGCTCTGGGAGCAGGGGCGGGCTTTCGGGACCCTCGGGGGCGTGATACGGGCTAACGGCGTCAAAGCTGAGGTCACCACGTTCCGGTCCGAGGCCTACGTCGATCATTCGCGGAAACCATCGGTGGAGTGGGGTGATTCGCTGGAGGTCGACCTGAGTCGGCGTGACTTCACCATCAACGCCCTGGCGCTCGATGTCATCGCGTTGGCCGACGAGACCCCGGGTGTCCAGACACTCTTCGACTACCACCAGGGATTCATCGACCTCTTCGAGCGACGACTTCGTACGCCGACCGACCCCATCCGGCTCTTCCAGGACGACCCATTGCGAATGCTCCGGGCCGCCCGTTTCGCTGCCCGTTTCGACCTGTCGATCGACCCGGCCGTCGAGTCGGCCGCGACCGAGATGGCCGAGTCACTGCGCAAGGTCTCGGTAGAGCGGGTGCGTGGCGAACTCGACCTGCTGCTCATGACCGCGCGACCGTCGACGGGGCTCGACTTCATCGTGCGAACCGGGCTTTCGGACCAGTTCTTCCCCGAACTGGCGATGCTGCAACTCGAGCAAGACCCAATCCACCAACACAAGGATGTGCTCAAGCACACGTGGGCGGTGGTCGATAAGACGTCCGCGAACCTCACCCTGCGACTTGCGGCGCTGTTCCACGACATTGGCAAGCCCCGTACGCGGGCTATCTCGGACGACGGGGTCACCTTCCGATTCCACGAGATCGTGGGCGCGAAGATGACGCGTAAGCGGATGACGGCGCTCAAATACCCTCAAACGGCGATCGACGACGTGAGCATGCTCGTCGAGCTCCATCTCCGCTTTCACACCTACAAGATGGGCTGGAGCGACCGCGCGGTTCGCCGGTACGTGCGAGACGCCGGACACCTGTTAAACGAGCTCAACGAACTCACGCGCTGTGACGCGACGACGCGCAACGCGCGCAAGGCCGCGACGTTCGCGAAACGGATGGACGAGCTGGAGATCCGCATCGAAGAGGTCCGCGCCACCGAGGACCTGAGCCGACTTCGTCCCGCGCTCGACGGTGTCGCCGTCATGGAGCTGCTGCACGTCGCCCCGGGTCCGGTGGTCGGCAAGGCGCTCGACTTCTTGATGGAGATCCGCCTCGACGAGGGCGAGATCGACCCGGACGACGCAGCACGGCGACTCACCGCATGGTGGGAGCAACAGAACGCCACATGACAAAGCCCCCGTCACCGATTCGGGTGACGGGGGCTTTGCAGTGGCTTACGGCCAGACGGGGTTCTCGGCGCCGCCGTTCGCGAATGCGTCGACCATGTCGTGGGCGACGTCGTCGTGGAACTGCACCGGGGGCGACTTCATGAAGTACGCCGAAGGACCGACGACCGGTCCGCCGATGCCGCGGTCGAGGGCGATCTTGGCGCAGCGCACCGCGTCGATGATGACGCCGGCCGAGTTGGGCGAGTCCCACACCTCGAGCTTGAGCTCGAGGTTCAGTGGCACGTCGCCGAAGTTGCGACCCTCCATGCGGATGTAGGCCCACTTGCGGTCGAGCAGCCACGGTACGTGGTCGCTCGGGCCGATGTGGATGTTCTCGGGCTCGAGGTGGCTGCTCTCCAGTTGGGACGTGACGGACTGGGTCTTGGAGATCTTCTTCGACTCAAGTCGTTCGCGGTCGAGCATGTTCTTGAAGTCCATGTTGCCGCCGACGTTCAATTGGTAGGTGCGGTCCAGGGTCAGGCCACGGTCTTCGAAGAGGCGCGACAGGATGCGGTGCACGATGGTGGCTCCGACCTGGCTCTTGATGTCGTCGCCGATGATCGGGACACCCGCGTCAGCGAACTTCTTCGCCCAGACGGGGTCCGAGGCGATGAAGACGGGGATGGCGTTCACGAAGGCGACCCCGGCGTCGATGGCGGCTTGGGCGTAGAAGCGCTGGGCTTCTTCGGAGCCGACGGGGAGGTAGGAGACCAGCACCTGGGCGCCGGAGTCGCGCAGGGCCTGGACGACGTCAACGGCCTCGGCCGGTGACTCCTCGATGACCTCGCGGTAGTACTTGTTGAGGCCGTCCAAAGTCGGCCCCCGCTGCACCGTGACGCCCAGTGACGGCACAGTCGCGAACTTGATCGTGTTGTTTTGCCCGCCGTCGATCGCCTTGCCGAGGTCGTTGCCGACCTTGGATGCGTCGACGTCGAAGGCGAGGACGAACTCGAGGTCGCTCACGTGGTAGCCGCCGAGCACCACGTGCATGAGACCAGGGACGTCGTCACCCGCCTTGGCGTCCTTGTAATACGTCACGCCTTGAATGAGTGAACTAGCGCAGTTTCCGACGCCAGCGATCGCCACACGAATCTTCTCCATGGCGCTCCTTTCTGCTTCTTCTCTTACTTCGCGTCTTGCGCGAAACTGTTGTGGTTACTGCGTTCGGTGGTCAACAGGTTGTCGATCCACGCGAGGTCCAACTCGACCGCCTGCGCGGCGTGTTCCATCACGCTGCGGGCGTACGAGTCAAGTTCGGTGTTGGCCGCGCCGGCGCGGACCTCGGCCAGGCGCGAGACGAGGTCCGCGCGGCGACGTTCGAGGAGCGCGACGCGCAACGTAGGGGTGAGGTACTTCGCGAGCGCCATGCGCATCGTGAAACTCTTGCCGTCGTCCATCGTGGTGGGGTCGGCGAGTAGTTCGGCGAACTCCTGACGCCCACGGTCGGTGATCCGGTAGACCTTGCGGCCACGACGACCAATGCCCGAGGTCGCGCGAAGTGCGCGAAGCGACGCGCGTTCACCCGAGAGCGAGCCGGTCGAGAGCGCACCGAAACGGGACTCGGTCGGCGCCACGGCTTCGACACTGCCGTGGCGCTCCAGGCGGGCGAGGGCGGGGTAGATAGACCCGAAGGACACGTTGGCCGAGACGCCGAGACGCTCGCGTAACTGCGAGCGGATCTCATAGCCGTGATGATCACGGTCCATGAGCAGTCCCAGGATGGCAATATCCAACATGCGACTCATCATATCAATTCGATATATCGAACGTGACGTTCGGTGCTGGGACACGGGTGGCGGGGCGTTGTAGTCTCGCCCAATGGATCGC
>JAJZSM010000076.1 GCA_021849765.1 Actinomycetes bacterium
TGTAAGTAGTCCCCTGGTGAGTGCCACGCGAGGGATGACCACCGCGCCACCGAACCGCGCGTCGTCGACACCCCACAGGTGCACCGGTCCGCCGTCGCACCACGCCAACGTATCATCACGCACGATCACGTCGGCGTGGTGGTGCGTGGCGGGCGACGCACCCGCCGCCAGTGCCAGCGCGATCAACGGCCACGATGGCGATGTCACGTCGCGGGCGTCGACGGCGTTGGCCCGAGCGAGCCGTAACGTCGCCTCAGCCACGAAATCCAGGTTCGGGGCAATCGCCCACACCTCTCGACGGTCCACCCCTCGATCGGGGACTTTGAGACCAGGTGCAACCTCGTAGACCGTGGGCGTGCGCGTGAGATAGGCGTGGCGAACCGCGCGCAGGGTGTTCGGGCTCTTCAACGACGCCTCGTCTAGTGCGATGTGTTCGGCGTCTGCCCACGGCGAAGGGACCTCGACGCCGGGGGTGAGTAGTACCGAGCGCCCGAGCACGGACGGCCCGGCCAACGTGGACCAGCGGTCTCGCGACGTCGTCGGTCGAACTCGGTCCACACCTAGCTGGGAAGGCCGCTCGACGTCGCTCACGTCCGCCCACCACCGACGTTCGAGCACGGCACGTATCGCGCCGCACGTTTGCAGTGGTTTAACACCCCAGCATCTTGCCCCATCGGTGTCGCACGCGACGAACCGCGCCTTCGGTACCCGGGACAACGACTTCCCGAGTCGGGGACGAAAAGGGCGACTGAGCGAGCTCGACCGAGACGACGGGGCAGATCACCGCACCGCACCGCACCGCGAGCGTCGTGGACTAACCCACACTGCGCCAACGCCCATCCGCTCACCGGTAGCGGTGCATCGACGTGGGTGCTCGCTCATTCACTGCAGTGACGACTCATAGACTCGGGGCACCATTGCGTCGTCACCTCAGACAGGAGAACCGTGGACAGGAGTCAGTGGATAGCGACCAAGACCACCGAGTCACGCGCCCTCTTCGAACGTGTCAAGGTCGCAACCCGACTCTCGTCAATGTTGGACACCTGTTCATTGGACGACCCTGAAGCAATTACGAGGATCGTCGAGGAACTCATTGGCAAGACCGTGGGCGACGGTTTCACGCTGATCCCCCCCTTCTACTCGGACTACGGCCTTAACATCAGCGTCGGTCGGGGCGTGTTCATCGGCTCGCAGTGCGCGTTCACCGGACACGCCGCCATCGATATCGCCGATGACGTGATGTTCGCCCACAAAGTAAACCTGGTCACCGCGGGACACCCCGTAGAGCCAGACCAGCGACGCGACTACATCACCGCCGCTCCCATCACCATCAGTTCGAATGTCTGGATCGGAGCCGCCGCCACGATCCTGCCGGGCGTCACAATCGGAACTGGCGCCGTCGTCGCGGCGGGAGCCGTCGTGACTTCTGATGTGCCGCCGGCCTCGCTGGTGGCCGGCGTCCCGGCGAGGATTCTGCGACGACTGTGACAGAGGTGTCGTCGTGATCGACGCGCCGCGGTCCAGGCGATTGCGCTCCGCAGCATCCGGTGCGCGATGCAGTCGCATCGCGCACCGGATGCCCTTGAGACCGCGTTCGCCACACCTTGACTAGTTGCACCTGCTTGCAACCGATCCGTTCCGCGAAGTCGCACACGCGATCACCGGGCCCACACGTGCGTTGTTCGCGCCCAGGACGTGCACGGCCGCAGACGGGTTGACCCAGATCACAGCCGGTATCGGCCACGGGCGGCTTCATCTCAATCCCCGCCCCGTAGGTTGGCTCTAGCGGGCACCACGCGATGTCCGAAGGGAGAAACGATATGGAAATCATTCGGAACCCCGACGGGAGCCTGGTCGTACCAATTCCAGAGACACGGCACCACGACGGCGACGATGTACCCGAGCAGACTTCCAGCGATGGGGCTGGCGACGCCGGCGCACCGACGACTCGAGTCCTGCACCCCGGTGAGGGCGGTTACAACGAGGCACTCACTGAATGGGACTTGCAGCAGAATCCCGATCGCGAGCCCGTCGTCTCCACGGCGAGCGGTCGCGAGGAGGCGATGCGTGTCGTCCACGCGGTCGGCGAGTCCCCCGATCACGACGTCATTGCTGCACTCGCGCACGTGACCGACGCCGAGGCAACTGGCGAGGCGTTGCGTTACGTGCTCGTGGGCGGAACACACTCCGTCGAGGCGTTCGCCAGCGAGGTGGCCGAGGCCGAGGGGGGCGAACCACTCCCGGCCCACAAGATGACCAAGATCATCGGCGAGGTACTCGCAGAACTCGATAAGTAATCGACGAGCGACGCCAGTAACCGATAGTCAAAACGGACGTGGTATCAATCGCGGGAACGCGGTCGTGCAGCCGAGTTCGTCGATTTATCTGACGACGTCGGCCGCGTCACCGCCTCAGCCTCACCTACGTTGCGTCTCACGCCATACCAGGGTCCGCCAGCGATTCCCAGTCTCGCCTGATTAAACCGAACACCCACGAGTCCGAGACCTCACCGTCCACGACGCAGTCTTCGCGTAGTGTCCCTTCGCGCACGAAGCCCAGCTTCTCGAGCACGCGCGCCGAAGCAACGTTGCGCGTATCGGCCTCCGCCTGGACCCGGTTGAGCGCCAGCGCGCTGAATCCCCACCGCAGCAGCGCCCGTCCCGCCTCGGTCGCGTAACCGCGACCCCACGTCGCGGCATCGAAGCAGTAGCCCATCGACTCGCTGCGGTACTCGGGGTTCCACCGCGTCAAGGCGCACCAGCCGATGAACGCACCGTCCGAGCGGCGCTCCACCGCCAGGCGCGTCCCGCTACCCGACTCGGCGATCTGCCGGCACGCCGCGATGAACTGCGTCGCGCGTGTCGCCTCACGCCAGGGCGGCGCGTCCCAGTAACGCATGACGCGAGCGTTGCTGTGTAGTGCGAACAGGGCGTTCGCGTCGCTGTCCTCGAAGGGACGAAGTCGCAGGCGGTCCGTTTCCAACGTGGGGGCTGGCACAGTCACGCGACTGACCGTACCCCGAGCGAGAGTCGCCACGCTCGGCGCTCCGCAGGTACGCCACAAGCGTCACGCGCGGTGTCGTCGGCGACCATCGCTCTGGTACCGTGCACGGTTGACCGGGTTGACAGTCACCGTCCCACTCGCCCAAGGTGCACCATGAACCTCAACGAATTCGACGCCCTCAGTTTCGACTGTTACGGAACGCTCATCGACTGGGAGACGGGCATGGCGGTCGTCCTACGTCGCTGGGCCGATGAACACGGTGTCGCCATGACCGACGAGGAGTTACTCAATGCGTACGCCAGTCACGAGGCGACTGGCGAAGCCGCCCACCCCGCGGACCTCTACCCCGATATTCTCGCTCGCGCCATGCGAGATCTGGGTCACCAACTCGCCGTGCCGGTGAGTGACGCCGAAGCGAGGGCGCTCGCGGACTCGGTACCCGACTGGCCGGCGTTCGATGACTCGGCGGCGGCACTCGCTCGACTCGCGTCTCACTACCGTCTCATCATCCTCTCCAACGTCGACCGCGCGTCCTTCGCCAGGTCGAACGATCGATTGGGTGTCACCTTCACCAGCATCATCACCGCACAGGACGTCGGATCGTACAAACCGTCACCGCGGAACTTCGAGGCACTCGACGAGGAGCGCCGACGGCTGGGAATTGGGGCCGGTCGGTTACTGCACGTCGCACAGAGTCTCTTTCATGACCACGTGCCCGCCCAGGCGGCTGGGCTCCCCACGGCATGGATTAACCGGCGTCACGCCACACCGGGCTGGGGCGCGACACCCGCGCCGTCGTTAGCCGTCACCCCAAGCTGGACCTTCACGTCGATGGCGGCGTTCGCGGACGCTTGCGACCTCGCCGCCACATGACGACGGGCCCCAACGGCCGCGCGGGCGAAGGACCCGGAACGTGGAGTGCGACAACGGACCACTCAACCGGTGTCCCCTCGCGCTGACCACGTGGCATACGACGTCCAAGACCGGACCACGGGATCTGTGCGCTGGCCGTTCACCGCTCGCCCAGTTGACGTCGCCGTTTGACCGGACGCGATCCATCGTCGGCCACGTCTCTAGGATGCGGACATGAAAGCCCTCGGGCTCGTTCGTATCGCGGGCGCCACGGTTGCATCCCTGGTGCTCAGTTCGTGTGGCACCGCGGCCCCGTCGGGCGGTGTTGTGCCCTGGTCGGCGCTGACGGCCTCTCCGACGACCACCACGACGACGACCACGACCACGTTGGTCCCTGCGGCGCCGTGCCACTCGAGCCACTTGGAGACGCGCCTGGGCCGGGGTGGCGCGGGACTCGGTAACGAGCTCACGGTCGTCGTCTTCACCAACACCGGACCGTTGTGCCAGTTGAGCGGCTATCCCGACCTCGAAGGTCAGACGGGAACACGCCAGTGGCGACCACTTCGCGTTCGAAAGGACGGCACCTACTTCGGCGGTCTGAACGGAACCGATCTCGCCACGGGGCGAAGCGGCCTGCTACTCCTCGGGACGTCCGGGGGCTGCAACGCGCTGAACTCGCCGTCACAGTCGCAAAATCTCGCCAATGAGCGTCTGGCAACGTACAACACGATTCGCGTGCTGCTCCCCCACGGCGGCGGTGGCGCCGGCGTCACTGACGTCCACCTCGACGTCGCCTGCGGTCTCGACGAGAGCCAACTCGGTGTTCGACCCCCAACGCCAGGCGTCGTCGAACCGCGTCCCGGCAGTGTCGCGTCACTGACCGCGACGGCGTCGTTGCCGACCACATTGTCCGCCGGGACGACCCTCTCCTACGTGGTCACGCTGCACAATCCGACCGCGACCGAGGTCGCGTTCACGCCGTGTCCGAACTTCACCGAAGCGATATTCGTCGCACCAAACGTAAAAGGCGCAAAGCCCGAGGTACGCACCTTCGCACTCAACTGCGCCCGGGCGGCACCCGTGGCGGCCCACGGATCGGAACGCTTCGCAATGAAGCTCGTGCTTCCACCATCTACCCAGGCGTCACTCGCAAAGTTCGCCTGGTCACTAGACACAGGCAGTGGGCCGTACATCGGACGGGCTATCGAGGTCGAGCCATGACACACGCCCAACTCGTGCGTCGAGTGACCGGAGCAGATCGGACACACGCTCGTCATGTCGGTGAGGTCAACGGTGCGAACGTGACGTCATCGATCGCGTCCGTGCGGCTCCCTCGACGAGCCACGGCGATCTGGCTCGGCGCGGTGATGGCGATCACGGTGCTCGTGCCACTCGCCACCTCGCCTGGCGTCACCCAACGCGCCGGCGGGGCCACCATCCCGATTTGCGCACCGGCGCAGTTACAGACGATGGTCGTCTTCAACGGACCGGGCAACCCCGATGGGGACATCACAATCTCGAGCAACTCGCCGCGCGCGTGCGCGCTGTCTGGCCGTCCAACGATCCGCCTCTTCACGTCGTCGCGGCGCCCGCTCGCGTTCACCGAGACGCCCTACCGCTGGTCACCGTCGCTCCCGATTCCGTCGGGTCCCATCGTCATGTCACCGAACCAACCGTGGGCCATCGTCGAGATGCGCTGGTGCGGCTTCTCGCCCGCGCCGCGTCGCATGGCCCTCTCGTTCCGCGGGTGGCAACACGCGCAATCGGTGGGGGCGTCGAGCTTCGCGTCCTCGTTCTTTCGCCCACCGAGCTGCGCCAACGGTTCGGCGAACCGTATCGCGCTCGACGTCACTCGAAAACTCGGACCGAGAGGGATAGCCGGCCGCGTACCGGTAGTGCACGTCACCCCGGCGTCGAACCTGCACAGTGGCGAGACCGTGCTCGTGACGGTGCGGGGCTTTGACATTGGCGGGAAGTTCTTCATGTCCGAGTGTGCGACGGCGGCCGACGTCAACGAAGGCGGTTGCGGCAAGGAGCTCGCCGCCGAACCCTTTGGCGTCACCGACGTCACGGGCTCGGGCCGCATCACCTTCGTCGTATCGAGCCGTGCGGGGACACGACCCTATGACCCGAGCGATACCGTCGCGTGTCGACAAACCTGCGTGCTCGTAGCCACGGGCGGTCTTGGCAGCTCCTTCGCGATGGCGCCACTGCGCTTCGTTAAACCGTAACGTCGACGATCGGACGGTACCGCGCAGCCGATGTTGCAGTGATACACCACGTCGTCGCGATAGGTCTCGTCGTGCAGTACCGGGCGGACTGCGGCATCGCCGGGACGCCTTTGCTCGACGAGGCGACGAGCCCGGTAAGGTCCAAGCACGCGGCGATGCCGTGACCTGGTAGTGACGCCATCGACGCAGCGATGATCCGTGAACCAACCGACCGACCAATGGAGGAGTTGGACTATGAGTCTCACCGATGCAGAAGGACGAGTCTTCGATGAGCGTCCGTGGGGATCGTTCACCGTACTGGACGACACAATGGCCGATCACAAGGTCAAACGAATCGTCGTCAACGCGAACAAGCGCCTGAGTTACCAACGCCATGAGAAGCGGGCCGAGCACTGGTTCGTCGTCAGTGGCACGGCCACCGCAATCCTCGACGGCGAGACGATCGAGCTAGGACCTAGTCAGAGCCTCGATATCAATATCGGTCAGGCGCACCGATGCGAGAACCACACGGACGTGCCGGTGGTCTTCATCGAGATCCAAACCGGCACCTACTTCGGTGAAGACGACATCGTTCGCCTTGAAGACGACTTTGGTCGTGCGTAGGAGTTCGCGCGCCAAAAGCGATGTTGGCGGCGGATCGAGCACAGTTCGAAACGATGACCACGGGGTGCCACGCCAAACACCACGCGCGAACGGTAGCCTGCGACTATCACCGATGCGCGGTTCGCAGAAGGCACGGGGTTGTTTGCGCCGAATTGAAGCGTCGCCGTGCGTAGCCGGTGGCCTCGAGTTACGGGATTGAACGATGTCGGCCCGATGAAGTCGCCTGAACGCTCAAGGAGCTAGCCGAGCACGAGGCAACACACGACCGAAAACAACGGAAGAACGATACGCCAAGGGGGGCGCAGGTGCCAACGAAATCACACCAGCAAGTGAAGGATTCGCCCGAGGAGAACCGCCGCACGAAGCGGCTCTTCGTGTTCGACCTGGATGGGACGCTCGCGCCGA
>JAJZSM010000077.1 GCA_021849765.1 Actinomycetes bacterium
GTCATGAGTGATCTGTCCGTGGCTGACGTGGCCGCGGAACTCGACGTCTGCACCTCCCACGTTCGCAAGATGCTCCGCGCGGGTACGCTTCGGGGCACGCACGTCGGGCGGGCTTGGGTCGTCTCGCAAGACGCGCTGGAGGAACTGGAGTCGCGGCGGGTTGGGGTTGGGCGGCCGCTCGCGGCGCGACGTGCGTGGGCGTTGCTCGAGATTCTCGAGGGGGGTGACGCTACCTCGCTCCCGACGGTGGCCCGTAGCCAGGTTCGAGCGCAGATCCGACGTTTGCGACGCGCTGACGCACTCGGGTGGCGTACCGCGCTTCGGGGACGTGAGGATCGGTATCCCGTCAGTGGACATCGCGCAGCGATTGAACGTCTGGCCAGAGATGCTGACGTGTGGCCCGTCGGTCCCAATGCGGCCTCCTCGGCTGGCCTCCTCATGGCTGAGTCCACGCCAGAGTTCTACATCTCAAGCGCGAACTGGGAACGACTCGCTGCTGCGTTGCACCTGGTCACATTCCAGCCTCAGATTTCTGCCTACGTACGAATACCGAGATCTGAACAATCGTTCAGTTCACGGGGTCCTGGACGGGCCGTACTCGCCGCGAGTCTTCTCGACAGCGCTGACTGGCGCGTCGCCAAAGCGGGTGTCGACGAGTTGAACCACCTGGCTGAGATGGCCCAGCGGTGAGTGACCGCCTCGTCCTCCCGTCGATGGGAGATCCAGTCGACGAACTGTGGGAAACGCTGCTGGCCCTCGCTGGAGGACTTCGAGTCGACTGGTCCAGTATCGGTGGCCTCATGGTCTATCTCCACGCGCTCGAGCACCAGACACTCCCACCCACCGTCACCCAAGACGCCGATATTCTCGCCAACGTTCGCGTCACTCCGACCGCGCTTCAACAGGTCATCGACGCGCTCACGACAATGAATTTCGATCTCGAAGGAATTTCGCCGGACGGAATCGCCCACCGCTACGTCAGAGATGGACGCTCATTGGATTCCAGGGTCGTGGTTGATCTGTTGGCTCCCGAAGGCGTGGGGCGTCGAGCGAATCTGACCACCACGAAGCCAGGACGAACAATCATGGTGCCAGGGGGACACAAGCTCTTGAACGTACTGAACGAATAGAGGTCCGTTTCGCAGGAGTAGTGGGGGCGCTTCCCAGACCTAACTTGCTAGGGGCGATCGTCGGTAAGGCGGCCGCGTGCGCCTTACCCGAAGACGTGACACGCCATCTCCGAGATCTCGCCTTTCTCTGCAGCCTCGTGAAGGACCCCTTCACCCTTCGTGGCGAGATGAACCGCAAGGATCGTCATCGTTTAGGTCAGGCTTGCGCCCTCGATGAGTACGACAACGCTGCCTGGCGTCACGTGAATGAATCTCGCCGTGGCGATGGCTTCGCCACATGGGGGATCTTACGGTCGACGGTGTCGTGAGGCCGTTGGCCTGGGCACGAAACTGTCATGACGGCCCTTCGAACGTACTGGAGCCATAACAATCCTGAGCAAGCTCGTTGAGGTGAAGGGCTGGGTGGTCGCGTCATCCGAAACTCGGACGCTAAAACGTGGTGGACGAACGACACTGTTAACCCAGCCGCGGTCGGCCACAAGCCCTCGCCAATCTGCGGGATGCCGATCGTCCGCGCCGACCTGGCGGAGAACGTCGGTTTCGTGAACGAGCTGCTCTACAACCCCAAGACCACGCTCGTCGTCGGCGACGCGAAGGGCGCGTTCACCAAGATGGTCGCCGCGGTCAAGGCCAGTTAGGCCGACCCCGCCGCGACGTCGCCGGGCTCGTAAGGTACGAGACATCGTCCGGTTCGGGCGCGACAAGGGGGGCACGATGGCGAGGATTCGAGCGGTGGGCGTGGCGGCATTGGTACTCGGGAGTGTCGCCAGTGCGCAGGTGGCCGGTGGGGTCAGCCCGGGACACGATCGCGTGGCGTCAACGGCGCACGCCCGAGCGACCAAGGCGACCGGTGATCCGGCGGTCATCGCCTACTACCGCAAGGTCGTGGCGGCGACGGACGCCGCGACCGGCGTGCGCTACGTCTACTCGGCGGCCGCGCCATACGACCAGCTGCAGTTCGGACCCAATCACTCATGGAACGTCTGGACGGCAACGTGGCCGCGCCCCGGGTACTACCCGGTCACCGACGTGGTCAACATCGGCGCGCGCAACGCGAAGGTCACCTTCGTCACCGACACGTTCACCTGGGCCGGGCGCGGCCCGACCTTCAGTCCGTTCAGTGAGCTACTCACGGCGGCGGGCGAGGTGCAGCTCGGCGGCGGCGCGGCGGCGTCCACGACGCCGACGGCGAATCAGACGGCCGTCGTGCCCTGCCTGGGCTCCGTGCACGGATCGGTGGCGGGGATCAGCAAGGTCGGCGGGGCGTCGGGCTACGGGCTCTACGGCGACTTCCGTTCCATGCGCCGGGCCGGGGCGAACGAAGTGGTGGTCTCGAGCTTTCCCTTCGGCAAGGGTCACGTCGCCACCGAGACCGACGTCATCGATCGCTCGACCCTCTTGCCCCGGTCCGGTTTGGACGTGGTGAGCGCCGCGCCCGGTCAGCCGGGCTACCGCATCCACTGGACCGTGTCGTGGTATCACGTGCCGCTCTACCCGGCCAACACCACCGGTTCGTGCCTCGCGATCGAATCGGGCCTCACCGCCTGATTCTCGTGTGGTCACGGGTCGAGCGGCGACCCTCGATGGACTCGTTGGTCCATCCCGGCGACCCGCGTGGAACCCCGGGGCCGGTCGCGGACCGGCGCACAAGTCGAGTCCGGGGCCGTCGACGCGGGCGATAGCGTGGGCCGCGATGGCTCGTCGATTCGCAGGCGCCGAAGGCGCGCGGGGGCCGACGCGCCCGTCGCGAGCGCGCCGGTTCGCGGTCGCGCTCGTCGGCCCGGTCACCTTCGCGCTCGTCGTCCCTGTCGCGGTGGCGATGGGGGCGGCCGTCGCGCCGCTCGTCAATCCCGCCGCCAACATCGCCCCGCGCCCGAACATCTTTGCGAGCGGTCCGTGTCACACCGTCGCGTCACGCACGACGTGCGCCAACCCCTGTCTCGGTCCCGGCGACTCCTGGAGAACGAAGGGCGACTCGCCGCGTTGCGCGAGCTTCACGATGACCGCCATCAATCACGCGCGCGCCCGTCTCGGGGAGACGGCGCTCACGTTGCCGTCGAACTGGACGAGGCTCACCTACCCCGAGCAGCTCTTCGTGATCGCGGACATGGAGCGGGTAAGTGCTGGGTACCCGGCGTACCTGGGGCTCAACCGGGCTCTGTCGCTCGAAGCGGCCCGCGCGGCCGCCGCGCGCAGCGACCCGCGCATCGCCCCGGGGTTCGCGATCGGGCGCAACCCCTCTGGTCAACCGGGCTTTGACGGCGCGTGGGCGACGGGCACGAACGTGCTCGCCGCGGACTTCGTCTGGATGTACGACGACGGCTGGGGCGGCAGTGCCCGCAATACCCCGAACGGGCTCTGCACGGGGCCGGGCGCCTGGGCGTGCTGGAGCCACCGCGACGAGCTGCTCGGCTCGTCGCGCGAGCCGAGCGCGGGGGTCGGTCTCGGCTGTGGGACCTGTGAGATGGGGGCCGCGTTCGCGCCCGTCGGTGGCACCGGATCGCTGGTCGACCTCATCGAGCGCCCGGCGGGGCGCCCACCCGTGATGACCTTCACCTGGGCTCGCGAGCTCGCCTACTTCACCCCGGGGGCGAACGGCACGCCGTCGGGCACCACGGTCTCGGTGCGGGCGGTCACGCTCGCCGGTCAGCCCGCCCTCGCTTGGTCGTGGTCTTCGGCAACGGCGGGCGAGCTTGTCGCGCGGCTCTACGCGAGCATGGACTGCACGGGCGCCGCCCAGGTCGAGACTGAGCCCGCGGGTGGCTCGTCGGGCACGCTGGTGTTGCCCACTGGCGCGGTGGTGTCGTCAGTGCGGCTCGCGGTGGTCGGCTACGCGGTGTCGGCCACGAGCGGGTGCGTCGCGCTCGCCCCGGGTTGATCGAGCTCGTCGCGTGGGTGGCGGACCCAGGCGACGACCACGGCGGCGTCCACTGACACCGGTGGGATGTCGGCGTCACCCCGCCGGCAGCTATGCCGTTGGTGGTATGACTTGGTGTGTTGTTCCTCCCCGAGCCACGACTGTCGAAGGAGGCGCTGATCAATGGGGCGGGCGTCGTCCACATCTGGTCTTGATATCTCGGTCAGCCGGTGGCGCACGGCGTTGGTCGGGTTCTCGGTTCTCGCGACCGGACTCGCCGTGGTGACGCCCACCGCGACCAGCGGTGCCACGGCGTCGTTCATCCGGTTGGCGCCGGTTGACACGTCCTTCACCAGCGTGGTGCAGATTCCGGTGTCACTTGTCAATGGGCACCGCTTCACCGGTCTTCGTCAGGCCTTCGCCTACGACGCCCGTGCGCTCGACGTGGTCGGGGTCACCACGGACGTCGCCTCACAACACGTGTCGCTACGCACGCGCGTCACCGGCGTCGGCCGGGTGACGGTTACCGGATCCGGCCCCTTTAGCGTTCCCTACGACCCGACCACGCTCTACTACCTCGACTTTCGCGCGGTCCGTCAGGGTCCCGTCAGCACCGACGTTCGCGTGGTCAGTTCGTCCCTGGGTGGCGTCTCGATGCGATCGGGGGCCCAGGCGTCCGTACACCTGGTCAGCGGGTGGGTCTCGATCGGCCCGCGCGATATCAATACCGGCAGCGGTCTTCACGGTTCCCAAGCCGGCGTCGTGGCCGACGTCGCATACTCGGCGGCGGACCCCTCGATCCTCTACGTCGCGTCGGGCCAGTCACAACCGGTGGTCGGTCCCGGCGGGTACGCGGGGTCCACCGGTGAGGGTGGACTCTACAAGTCCGTCGACGGTGGCAAGACGTGGACCTGGGAGAACCTCGGACTCGACTACACCGACGTAGCCGCCGTGGCGGTCGAGCCGACGGATCCTCAGGTGGTGGTCATCGAGGTCGATGGGCCCAGTCCGACTACGGGCTCGGTCTACAAGTCCATCAACGGAGGGGCGACCTGGCAGATGACCTTCGCGGCGGGGGGTTACGGTCTCTCGGTCGAAGGAACGATGCTGTACGCCACGACGTTCCACGCACTGCTCGTGTCGTCGGACTTCGGCTCGTCCTGGACCACGGTCTCGTCGTTCCCGACCGAGGTACTCACCTCGGCGGCGGTGAGCGACGGTGGCCGGACCGTCTACGCCGGGGTCTGGCACGAGAGTGTGCGGTACCAGTCCGGCGTTAACAGCGACTACGCATCCGTGCTCGAGTCAACGAACGGCGGGCGGACCTATACGAACTCGCTGGTAATCGACAACCTGGCCAATCCGTCGATCAGTCAGGTCGTTGTGAACCCCGGCAACACCGCGAACCTCTTCGCGATCGTGTCGACGCCGTACCCGGCTCGTGAGTACGGCAATCCGTCGCTCTATGAGTCCAGCGACGGTGGCAGCACCTGGACGATGATCGACACGCCCGACCGAGGGCTGCCGAGCGGCACGCCGGCGCAGTTCGTCGCCGTCGACCCAACGAATCCCGAGCGCGTGTTCGTGGGCGTCGACGGGGGGCTCTACGCGTCCACCGACGACGGGTCGACCTTCACCGTGCTGCCTAATCTCTTCTTTGACGTCCGCTGTCTCATCATCGACCCGACCAATGACCAATCGATGTACATGGGAACCGATCAGGGTCTGTACGTCACCGCCGACGGTGCACAGACGTGGACGCCGCTCAACGACTGGCCGGGCACCTTGATCTTTGACGTCGCGGTGGACGGGTCCCAGATCTTCACGACCGTCCAGGACATGTCACCCGTCTACTCACCGGACGGCGGCGTGACGTGGACCATCGTCCAGCGGGGCGAGGAGGGCATCGTCGCCGTCGACCCCTACAACCCACAGATCGTCGTCCTGTGGACCGAGCCGCACGTTACCGGCTTCTTCTGGGTGTCGGATGACGGCGGCCGTACCTTCGTCGTGCCCCAGATTGACGAGAGCCAGCAGGTGACTACCAGCGTGTGGACCTCGTCGGGTATCGCGTTTTCGTCGACTGGCGCGATCTACGTGGCGGGCGGAGCGGGCATCATGAAGAGCAACGACGGGGGGCAGTCGTGGTCGCTCCTGAGCGGTTCACCGGCGGGCGCCCGGACCGTGGCGGTCAGCCCCGACGACCCGGCGGTGGTGTACGCATCGAACTGGAACGGGACCTACGAGTCCAGTGACGGCGGGACGACCTGGACGATGCTCAATCGCCTGGCGTTCAACTCGCTGGCGGTCGACCCCACCAGCGGCGACGTCCTGGTCGCGAGCCAGTACAACCCGAGTCTGGATCCGAGCACCTACGGCATGACCCTCGACGCGCAGGTGTTCGTCAGCACCGACGGTGGCCAGAGCTTCAGCGCCACCTCGATGGATTCGGTCGATTACTTCGCGTCCGTTCCACAGGTCCAATTCGTCACGGGGCCCCACGGCCCCGTCGTCGTGTTCACCTGTCAAGAGGGGGTGTTCATCTCCACTGACCGTGGCGCGACTTGGCACGACGTGAGCTTCAACCTGCCCAGTCGATCTGTAACTGCACTCACCATCGTGAGCGACGGGACGGCCTACGCCGCTACGTACGGGGCGGGGCTCTGGATTTATCGCGACTTCCTCGCGTCACTCGCGAATTGAGGGACCCTCGGGGAGTTCGCGCAGTTCGCCGCGTCGCTCGGCTAGAACGCGACGCGAATCGCCGCAGCTTCGAGCACGTCGCCGTCCTTCGGGGAGCGCACCGAGACGACGAGCACCCCGTAGGGGTGGGCGGGCGCGGGGAACGTGAGCGTCGTCGCGAAAGGCCCCATGACGCCGTTGGCGCCGCCCATCGTGGTCCCAGTCGCGATGGGCCGCGCCACGTCGTCCTCGTAGAGCGCGTCGTTGATGACACCCTCGAAGGCGCTCGACCAACCGCGCAGGCGAAGGGGCGACGCGACGGTCGCCAGTGCGCTCGGCTCGCCGATGTCCACGTCGCGACAGGTCGAGCCGAGCACCCACCACGACCCGTCACCGGTCACCTGGCGC
>JAJZSM010000078.1:0-6003 GCA_021849765.1 Actinomycetes bacterium
AAGACAGATCCAGGTTTTGAAAAGCTTGGATTCAGATTCGAGAACAGAGTCAGAGAAGTTGCGGTACTTGCGCTCTGCAGGGAGGTCACCGCATCACCTGAACTTGCATTCTCATAAAATGTCACATGATTTGGAATCCATTGGGCATACAGAATCACATTACCCAACGTAAAATCATATTCAGCCCCATCGTTGTACGTCGAGCCAGTGCCATCTTGATTCGTTGTCCAGTATTCAAATGTGTAACCTGGGTTAGAGAATGTAGGTGACAAATTAGCAAAGTCCGTTAACGGCGCCAGCGTCGTCCCACCTTCCGTGGCCGTCACGCTGTCGTTTGGATTTGCATTCTCTGCAAATGTAACGACCGTCACCGTCGTAGCTGAAGCCGCAATTGGCAGCAACATGCCGGATATCAGAAACACTAAGGCAGCTACACCACTGATGATGTATGACCGCGTCGAACGAGTCTTCCTAAGTTTAACGATTGCCACAACAATCCCGCTTCCCATGTAATTCGGTCATACACATCGCCAATGTTCACTGCATAATTTGGAGGGTCAACCATTAACTTCAAGGTCGTACGTATGGCAAACAAATTGAAAGCCAGACGTTACTTACTCCAGTTACACATTGGACGCGAACTTAGATGTTTTTAAAGAAGGGGTGAAAGTGAATCGAATTAATTTTACGAATTCGAGAATGAAGAAACTTCGGCCCGCTCGTTCAGATAGCGAGACGTCGTTGCCGCGCGACCTCAAAAGCCGCGACTGACAGCGCAACGCCAGCGTTCAGCGAGCTGACATGCCCCAATTGCGGAATGGACGCCACAGCAGCGCAGCGCTTGCGCGTCAGTGCCGCGAGTCCGCGCTCTTCACTACCAACCACCAGCGCGACTGGAACCGAACCGAGATCGAGGTCGTAGAGCGATGAGCTTGCCTCACCAGCGAGTCCAACGGTCAGGATCCCGGCTTTGTTCATGGCGTCCAGCGCACTGGGTACGCCGCCAACGTCGCAGAACGTCAGATATTCGATGGCACCCGCAGCGGTTTTAGTCACCGTCGGCGCGATTCGCGCCGATCGATGACGCGGCAAAACCACGCCCGTGACACCGGCGCCATCGGCACTTCGCAACATTGCCCCGAGGTTGCGAGGGTCGGTGACACCGTCACAGACCAGTAGGAACGGGTGCGGGGCGTTGATCAGGTCGTCGAGGATCACCGTTTCCAGACGTGACGCGAATGCCACCACGCCTTGGTGACCCTCAGTACGCGCTTCTCGGTCAAGTCTCGCCATCGACACGAGGTGAACCGGGACCCGACGGCGCTGGGCCTCACGCTCAATCTCGTCGAGAATCTCGGCGGGGTCCTGCGCGTCGGCGACCAGTATCCGATTCACGGTGCGCCGACCGGCACGCAAGAGTTCGAGCACTGCGCGTCGTCCCTCGACTTGTTCACCCCCCAGACCTTCCTTGTCCTTGGCCATCGGGCGACGGTTCTGATTGGCGGGACCAGTCGGTGAACCGCCGCGCCCTCGGCGAGGTGGCGGGCCCGATGGCCGGCGCGGCGGGCGGGGGCTCACAACGCCCCCAGGATCGCCACGGCGGTGGCGGCGATGCCCTCGGTGCGACCAATCGCGCCAAGTCCCTCCGTGGTGGTCGCCTTCACCGACACCGGCGCGCCGACCACGTCGCTCAGTCGTTCTGTCATCGTCGTCATGAACGGCGCGAGCTTCGGCCGTTGCGCGATGATCGTCACGTCGACCGAGACCGCGCGATAGCCCGCGTCGCGGGTCAATTCGACGACGGCTGACAGCAGCGTCTTGGATGAGATGCCCGCTGTGGACGGATCCGTGTCCGGAAAGTGTCGACCGATGTCTCCGAGGCCAGCAGCGCCCAACAGGGCGTCCGCGACCGCGTGAGTGGCGACATCGGCGTCCGAGTGCCCCGCGAGCCCTGGCGCATCGGGCACCTCAGTGAGCCCGAGCCAGAGCGGTCTCGCAGCGTCGTCGCTGAATCGGTGCACGTCGACACCATGTCCAATGCGAAGCGACGACCAGGGGCCGCGCATCCGTGCGAGGTCCGCTGGCTCGGTGATCTTCACGTTCTCGGGTTCACCGGGTAGCACGATGACGCGACCGCCGACGGCCTCGACGAGGGCGGCGTCGTCCGTTGCCTCACCCGTGGCGGCATGTGCACGCACGAGTGCGTCGCGTCGAAAGGCTTGTGGGGTCTGCACAGTCACCAGTTCATCACGTTCGAGGGTCGCCACCGCGACCACCGCGGCGCCTACTCGGTCGACCCGCTTGACCGTGTCGGTCACAGCGAGCCCGGGGACTGCGGCGTCGGCCCCATCTTGGACCGCCCGCACGACTGCGGCGAAGAGCGCCGGGCTCGCCAGCGGCCTCGCGGCGTCGTGGATGACGACGATCGAGGCGTCAGCACAATGGGCGAGGCCCGCGCGAACGGACGACGCACGAGTGGGCCCACCGTGGACCACGACGTCGGCTCCCTCGCCGGCGCCGGCGTAGTCCTCGGGCACGACCAGCACGACGTGGGGCGCGACGCTACGCGCGGCTGCGACGCTACACGCGGCGACCGAGCGTCCGTTAAGGTCCGCGAACTGCTTCAGTCCCCTGAACCTCGTTCCTCGACCGCCGGCGACGACGACGGCGGCCACGGTCATGGCTACGGCAGGACCGAGGCGAGCTTCTCTTCGGCCGCTTCGGTGTCGACGTTCAGTGCGAACGTGAGCTCCGAGACCAGGATCTGGCGCGCCCGGGTCAGCATGCGCTTCTCGCCGGCGGAGAGACCCTTGTCCTTATCGCGGATCGAGAGGTTCCGCACGACCTCGGCGACCTGGTAGATGTCACCAGAGCGCAACTTCTCCGAGTGGTTCTTGAAGCGGCGCGACCAGTTGGTGGGCATGCGCGCTTCCTTCTTGCGAAGCACCGCGAAGACCTCTTCGACCTCTTCGTCGTTGATCACGTCGCGCAAACCGACCGACTCGGCGTTCGCGACCGGCACCATCAGCACGAGGTCGGTGTAGGCGACCTTGAGCTTCAGGTAGTCCTGCTTGACGTCAAACGCCGTCATCTTCTCGATCTTCTCGACCGTACAGGCACCGTGATGAGGGTAAACGAGACGGTCGCCCTTCTTATATTTCCGGACAGTCATTGCGCAGTAGCTCCTAGCCGACCGACGCCGCGGGGCGTTCGTGGGGGACTATCCATTCTACCAAACTTCACTCAAACCGTGACGGGTTGCACGGCCTCGATTACGTCGACCAGCCGGCGACAGACGATGAGGTCCAGCCCCGCCGCTGGTTCCAGGGCCGATCCGGCCGGGACGACCACCCGCTCGGCCCCACGGCGTCGAACCTCGGTGAGCCGACGGCTGAGCCCGCTGACCGGGCGCAGCTCGCCGGCGAGTCCGACCTCACCCACGACTGCCAGGTTCGCCGGGACGACGAACCCGATCGCCGCCGAGGCGATTGCGAGTGCCAGGGCGGCGTCGACGCCCGGCTCGACCGCGGGTAGCCCCCCGGCCGTGGTCGCAAAGACGTCCGACCCGCCGAGTTCGACCCCGCACCGGGCCTCGAGCACCGCGAGCAGCAGGGCGAGACGCTGGGACGAGACCTGGTGGGCGACCCGGCGGGGCGACCCCGTGCTCGAGGCGACGAGGGCCTGGATCTCGACCGAGAGTGACCGACTGCCGTCGTTGGTGACGCTCCAGACGACACCGGGCACGTCGAGTCCCGGACCCGGCGGATTGAGCGAGCCATCGGGCAGTTCGCGCAGGCCGTCGGCGACCATCTCGAAGAGGCCGACCTCACCCGTCGGCCCGAAGCGGTGCTTCAGCGCCCGAACGACGCGCAGCGAGCCGTGTCGATCACCTTCGATGCGCAGTACCGTGTCCACCACGTGCTCCAACGCCCGTGGACCGGCCAACTCGCCGTCCTTGGTGACGTGTCCGATGAGCACGAGCGCGGTGTCGGTGGCCTTGGCCATCGCGCAGAGCCGCTCGGCGGCGGCGCGAACCTGATTCACCGATCCCGACGAACCGCTGATCCCTTCGTCTCGCAACGCCGACACCGAGTCCACGACCACGAGCGTCGGCCGGTAGCGTTCGATCACCTGTTCGGCCGTGGTGACGTCGTTCGTCGCCACCACCGCGAGGTCCGCGGGCACCGGTCCTAGCCGCCGGGCCCGCCGCGCCACCTGGGCGGCCGACTCCTCGGCCGCCACGAGCACCACGACGGAACCGGCCATCGCGAGGGACCGCATGGCCTGGAGGGCGAGCGTGGACTTGCCGACGCCGGGCTCGCCGAACAGCAGCGTCGTCGAGCCGGCGACCAGTCCCCCACCGAGCACCCGGTCGAGCTCACCCACGCCGGTCGGCATGGTGAGCCCGTCGTCGATCCGAGCCGCCAGGATCGGCGTCGGCGCCAGCACCGCACTGCGGCCGCCGGGCGTGCTGCGTTCGGCCACGGCGTTCCACGCGCCACAGGAACCGCAGCGTCCGACCCAGCGGGCGCTGAGCGCCCCGCAACTCTCACACACGAACTCTGATCGGGTCTTCACCCGACGCACGTTAGACGGCGACTGTCACGCCTCTGGCTCGGGAGCGACGTCCTCGAAGTCGACTGACGGCGGCAGCCCCTCGACCCCCTCGAAGGTGAGCATCGGGCCATCGGGTCCCTCGGTCGTGTCCACGACGATGGTCTGGCCCGCGTGGAACTCCTTGAAGAGGATCTTCTCGCTGAGCACGTCCTCGACGTACTGCTGGACCGCGCGACGCAGTGGCCGCGCGCCGAGTTCGGGGTCGTAGCCCTTGTCGGCGAGGTAGCCCTGCGCGGTCGCCGACAACTCGAGTCCGAGTCCCTGCACCGACAGCTGGTCGCGCAGACGCGTGATGAACAGCTGGGCGATGGCGATGACCTCGGGCTTGGTCAGCTCGTGGAAGACGATGGTCTCATCGATGCGGTTGAGGAACTCGGGACGGAAGTGCGCCTTGAGGGCCTGGTTGACCTTCTCCTTCATGCGCTCGTGCGTCGCGAGGTCCGACACCTTGCCGAAGCCGATCGCGGCCTTGCGCAGGTCGGCGGTGCCCAGGTTGGAGGTCATGATCAAGATGGTGTTCTTGAAGTCGACCGCGCGACCCTGTGAGTCCGTCAAGCGGCCGTCCTCAAGGATCTGCAACAGGGTGTTGAAGACGTCGGGGTGGGCCTTTTCGACCTCGTCGAAGAGTACGACGGAGAACGGCTTGCGTCGCACCGCCTCGGTCAACTGCCCACCTTCGTCGTAGCCGACGTAGCCGGGGGGCGAGCCAACGAGTCGACTCACCGAGTGCTTCTCCATGTATTCAGACATGTCGAGTTGGATCAACGCGTCCTCATCATCGAAGAGGAACTCGGCGAGCGTCTTGGCGAGCTCGGTCTTGCCCACGCCAGTCGGGCCGAGGAAGATGAACGAGCCACCGGGTCGCTTCGGGTCCTTCAGACCCGCGCGCGTACGACGGATGGCGCGGCTGAGTGCTGCAATCGCCTCGTCCTGTCCGATGATGCGCTTGTGGAGTTCGTCCTCCATGCGCAGCAGCTTGGACGTCTCCTCCTCGGTAAGCCGGTAGACCGGGATGCCGGTCCAGTTGGCGAGCACCTCGGCGATGGTGTCCTCGTCGACCAGGTCGAAGGTGGCACCACCGGACGAGGCGACGGTCGCGTCGAGCTCGTCCTTCTTCGCCACGAGGTCGCGCTCCTGCTCCTCGAGCGCCTTGGCCTGCTCCAGAGCACCGCGCTCCATGGCGGTCTCCTTGTCGGCGCGCACGCGTGCAATGTCCTCGTCGAAGCGCTTGGCGGCCGGCGGGGCGTCCATCCGACGGATGCGCAGGCGGCTACCGGCCTCGTCGATGAGGTCGATCGCCTTGTCGGGCAAGAAGCGGTCCGCGATGTAGCGGTCGGCGAGGTTCGCCGCCGCGATCAGCGCCTGATCGGTGATCTTGACCGCGTG